>JAFGFR010000036.1 GCA_016930955.1 Victivallales bacterium
GGAGCGGTCGGGACAGACCATACAGGTATGCCCGCTCCCGCATCGGCGTGGCCTCGCATCCAAAATAGCAGGCCGCGCGGCCACGGGCAGTTTTGAAATTGGCTCTTCGATCTTTTTATTTTTAACAGGGACATCATTCCTCACCTCCGATGGAGCCCACTTCTATGTTGACCTCGTCGCGTCTGGCGATCCTTTCGACCTCTCCATCCCTGATCCACATCAGCCGGTCGCAGATGTTCAGCATCCTGTGGTCGTGGGTAGCGCATATCACTGTCACGTGCTTCTCCTTGTTGAGGCGCTGGAGTATCTCGAGTATCTCCTTGCCCGTGTTGAGGTCGAGGTTCGCGGTCGGCTCGTCGCAGAGCAGCACGCTGGGGTCATTGGCCATCGCCCGTGCGATGGCGACCCTCTGCTGCTGCCCCCCGGACATCTCTATAGGCCTGTGGAACCAGCGCTCCTTCAAGCCGACTATGTCCAGAATCCTCATGCCCTTGTCACGGGCCTCGTCGGCGTGCAGACCCGCAAAGGTCATCGGTATCGTCACGTTCTCCAGGGCCGTCATGTACTGGACAAGATTGTAGCTCTGGAAAATATATCCGATCTTCCTGCATCTTAGGAATGCAAGCTCGACTGCGGTGAGCTGGGCCACGTCCACCTCGTCAATGAACACCCTCCCGCTGCTGGGCTGGTCAAGTCCGCCGACCATGTTGAAGAAGGTGCTCTTCCCGGATCCCGAGGGGCCCATCACGGAGATGAATTCACCTGTGAATATCTCCACGTCTATGCCCTTGAGGGCGACGGTGACGATATCTTTTATGACGTATTTCTTCTCCAGCCTGACCGTGCGAATGATCACGCGGAGGTTCTGCTTGTCCCTCGCATCGGACGGAGTCAACGGCGGATTGTGTTTGTCGCTATTCAATTCTCATTGCCTCCATAGGTGCGAGTCTGGCAGCTTTGAAAGACGGGAAAATCGCCGCCGCCGCAGCAAGAAACACCCCCACGAATATGGAGAAAAGCAGGCCTAACAGCATTTGGTCCAGTGGGAAGTTGGTGAATGCGAGGGCACCGAAACGGAGGATCATTCCACCAAGCCCCAGAACCGAGCCTGCGATAGATCCGACGATTCCTCCGACAAGTCCAAGCAGCGAGGCCTCGATGACGAATATGAGCATTATCGAGCTGTCGAGGGCGCCGAGGCATTTGAACGTGGCGATCTCGCGGTACCTCTCAGTCACCGACATGAGCATGGCGTTGGATATCCCGACCACGCAGACGATCATCGAGAGCAGGATAAGCCACCACATCCTCTCGCCGACCTCCATCTCCATTTTCTCGACATTGGCGAGCCGTCTCTCCTCGGTGTTCCTGTCCGAGATGAAACGGAGCATGGCCGCCGTATCCGGCTCGATCCGCCACGAGAGCGACTCGATCTGCCTAAGCTGCTCGATAACCCATGCCGCGCCAGCCTCGGTCTGGCAGATTGTCCACACATCCCCCGATGTGATCTCCTGGGGCAGCAAGTCGCGCCTGACCGCCACTGCCCTCCTGAAGCTCTGGTTGTCCAATGTCTGATCGACAAGCTCGATCGTAGCGGTCGCACGGGCGTTGCGCGCAAGCTCCGAAGCAGTGTCTGACGAGAACTCGAACCCCGCATTGCGTACTGCCTCGCCAAATGCTCCGTCGGCATGTCTCAGCCCTTCAAAAAGTCTCGCGCCCTTCAGGTCCCTCTTTACTGCCACGATGGCATCGGCATGACCGTTTCTGACTCTGGATATGAGCTCTAAAACCCTGGGCCAGGCGGATATGAGGCTATTTAGGTTTTCATCAGTGACAGGAAGCCTCAGTCCTCTCATGGGCTCAAAGTTTCTTTTGAATCTTTCCATATTCTCGGGGTCGGAAAGGTGACTGATGATATCCAGACCGCTGTTCCTCCTGACCAGCAGGCGCTGCCTGCCGTAGTCCAGGCTCTCCACAAATGCTATCAACCCCTCGGCCGACGGGGCATGCTCCAGAAGGAAGACCGTTTCCTTGTCGTTGAATTTCCCGAACCTGGCGCTCTCCGCGATCTCAGGGGAGTCGTCAGGCGCCGAAGCCCATTTCATGAGGATCGCCCTGGATGATTCCGGAGTCATCAGGCGAGATGTCCAGAAAGCCTCGATCCTGATCTTCTCCAGCCTTGCCTTGGCATGGTCAACCATGGCGCTTTTGATGAGGTTCTCGGCGACTATGTTCATCATGAAGGCGATGGCCACGGTGATGACTACCACGGTCACCGCCGAGCGGAAAACCCTGTAGCGGATGCCATTGACCGTCAGATTGAAGGTCTTTGCCAAGCCCAGCCTGGGCTGGTCCATTATGTTGATCGCCTTAGGCATCTGAAATTGGCTCCTTCGTCATGTTGTGCCTCCCAGAAGCACGAGGCATCCCCTGCGCACCATCTCGCGCAGCTGCTGTGTTATGAGCACGCGGGACTCGTGGAATGTAAGTCTTTCGGCACTCGCGAAACTGTCAACGATGTCTTCGATCTTCCGTACCCCGTCACATGCGTTCCATATTTGCGATCCCAGAAAGTCGAGTATCACGACCCTTTTGGGGGAGACGGGAAGAATCCAGCTCAAAGGCGGCAGCAGGAACCATGGGCGCTTGACCGCCACCTCGATGGAGACGGAGCCGTCCTTCGTCTCGATGTTGGCAGCCTTGTTCGGCATTGGGACAAGCGCAAGGAATTCGCTCCAGTCCGGAGCTCGCGTCCGGTCAAAAGTCATGTTCTCAGATCCCTTCAATTCCAACCTCCTTGCAACATGCCAGATCTGCGCCCGGCAACGGTGCCCCGGCGTCTCGCCATGCCGGCTTGTACTCATGGTAACGGGTATACAATCTGCCGTCAGCCGGGCATATCCACGCCGACGATACAAAACTGTCAAGCCCTTTGACAAGCCTGTGCAGCGGCTTGCGGCCGATCCTGCCC
>JAFGFR010000037.1 GCA_016930955.1 Victivallales bacterium
GCCTCGCATCCAAAATAGCAGGCCGCGCGGCCACGGGTAGTTTTGAAATTGGCTCTATCCCTTCACGGCGCCGAGTCTTATCCCTTGGACGAAGAACTTCTGGCCGAAGATGAACAACACCAATGATGGGAGGATCATCATGAGCGATGCCGCCATCAGCAGGTTGTACTCGATCTTGTACTCACCCTGGAAGGAGTAGAGTGCGATCGGGAGGACGCGCAGGTCTTCACTGTAGGTGACCACGAGAGGCCATGCGAAGTTTCGCCAGGTGCCCATGAAAGTGAGGATGCTGAGAGTCGCGAGCACCGGGGTGCTCATGGGGATGATGACATTGAAAAATATCTGCACATGTGAGCAACCGTCGATCATGGCGGCCTCCTCGAGGTCCCTTGGCAGGCCCATCATGAATTGTCGGCACAGGAAAGTGCCGTATGCGGTGAACATGGCAGGAATCGTCAGGGCGTAGTATGTGTCAAGCCATCTGAGCTGCCTGAGTATGATGAAGTTAGGGAGCATGGTCACGGTCACCGGGATCATAAGGGTGGCGAGGTAGGCGATGAAGACCTTGTCACGCCCTGGCCAGTTGAGGCGGCTGAAGGCATAGCCTGCCATTGCAGAGGTGGCGACCTGCCCTGAAGTGACGACAATGGCCACGAAAACGCTGTTCCAATAGTTCAGATTGAAATTAGTCCTCTCGAAGACCTGGGCGAAATTGTCCCATTTAAGAGTATTCGGGATCCATGACATTGAGGGGGAGAGAATCTCGGCGTCCGTCTTCAGGCTCGTGCTGAGCATCCACAACAAGGGCGCAAGTGAGAAAAGCGCGACAAAAATCAAAACCAAATATAGCGACAGCGTCTTGACTACATTGTGTCTTTTAGACTTAGACATTTTATTTATTCCTTTTTTAAATTTTTTCGGTTTGAATGTTATGCTGAGCTAATGGCTAGTAATTGACCTTTTTCTCGCCGTACTTCCAGTTCACGATTGTCATCCCGAAGACCAGGAAGAAGAGTATCCATGCTATGGCGGCGGCCTGCCCCACCTCGAACTCGAAGAACGCTGTGTTGTATATAAGGTACCCGAGGGTGGTGGTGGACTGTTGAGGGCCGCCCTGGGTCATGGCGTAGGCCATCTCGAAGCCCCCCTGCAGGCCGCCGATCACCCCCATGATCATTATGAAGAATGTAGTGGGGCTGAGCAGAGGCCAGGTAACATTCCAGAACTGTTGCCACTTGCTGGCGCCGTCGATGTCCGATGCCTCGTAGAGCTCGGGCGATATAGCCGACAAGCCCGCCAGGAAAAGCAAGACATTCGGCCCACCCATGCCCATCCACACCGACATGGCGATCAATGCCGGCTTGGCCCAAAAAAAGCGGACCCCTAAAATTGAGCTTTCACCGGCAAGCCAATTTGGAGGGTCGTCAATCCACAGCGCCCTCAGCAGATGGTTGATCAGCCCGAACTCGGTGTTGTACATCCATTTCCAAAGCAGGAATATTGCTATCCCGCTGACAATGCTCGGAAGATAGAATACCGTCCTGAAAAGAACAAACCCTTTGAGCTTGTCGTTCAGCACCAGGGCCAGGATCAACGACAGCGCCACGGATATGGGCAGGCCCAGCATGAAGACAAACGTGTTGAACAGGAAGTACCAGAAATCACTCCTTAGCATTTGATCGACGAAATTGTTGAATCCCACGAATCTGATCTCATTTGTGAGCGTATTGAAGTTGGTGAATGCTATGACGAAAGAGAAGATCACGGGCAAGAATGTGAAAGCTGCGAAGCCCGTGAGGTTTGGGGTCAGGAAACACATTGCTGCGAGTTTCTCGCCCTTCGCCCCCGGATGCTCCTGCGCGTTCGAGCCGGCTTTTTTCCGAAGAGCCGACAACCACCACACGGCAAAGACCAACCCTGAAAAAATAAATATGGTCCCGACAATATTGCCGATGAAATATCTTGAGGATGTGTCGTCGCGGCCCAAGGCTCTCGAAAGGTGGCGATCGATTTCCCTCTTCAACTCGGATGCCCATTGGCCTGGAGGCACCGATCCGTTTTGAACCCGCTCGGTGATATTGCGGGTGGCTATTCCAAACAGATTCTCGGAGATATAGGGATTGACTTCCGAGGCCATGCTGTTCGCCGTCTCCTTGTAGGTCATCCTCATCATGGCGGATACCTCGGACTTCACCTTCTCCTTGTCGGCGAGGGATATTGATCTCCACTTCTTCCGCGCGACTTCAGCAAGCTGGTCCCTGTTCATCCCCATGAGCTCCTGGTCGGACTTTTCCCCGTCGGAGACCACTCTCTTGAACATCACGGCCTGGACCTCCGGGAATTCAGGATCGAAGAGAGCCCAGTCCTCGTCGGCGTAATAACGGACACCTGAGACCCCGTCCCCGGAATTGACCAGGACATGTCCATACTCACGGCCGATTAAATACAAAAGGAATCTGAACGCCTCCTCGGGATGCCTGCTGTCGCGCGTGATGGCGGTTGTCCTTCCGCCGAAATAGACTTTTCTCTGTTCTTCCGTAACACCTGGGAAGTGTGGCATTGGCGCATGGCCACCATTGAAAAGCGGCCCGGTCAATGAGCATACCCAGCGGCCGGCATTAACCATGGCTATCTTGCCGCGGGAGAAATTCTCCCAACTGCTCCCGCCGGTGGAGGCACCGCTCATGGAGTCGCTTTGCGTCGGCGCAAGGCGCACACCTGCCGCATCCTCGCTCCAGAGTTTCCCGAGGAACTCAAAAGCCTTATGCGCCTCGGGGCTGTCGAGGACGCACTCCTTCCCGTCCTCCGAATAAAATCTGCCGCCTGCGAGATATAGCCACGAGTCCGGCACCCAAATCGGCATCAGTGCAAAGCTTTCATAGACGTTGCTTCCCGGCACCTTCCGCGACAGCTTCCGGCAGGTGTCAAGAAACTCGTCTGTCGTCCAATCCCCCTCGGGATAGGATACGCCGCAGCGGTCGAATATGTCCTTGTTGTACACTATTATCGCACCCGAAGCGTTTGTCGGCGCCGCCAATATTTCCCCTTTGGCGATCAATCCTGGGAGCTGCCCGGGCCAGAAAATATCCTTTGTCATCTGGTAGTCGAGAAGCTCCAGCTTGGGAGTGTTGAGCTTGTTCCACTCGATCGCTGCGCGGTTGTATCCCGCGATCCCAGAGGAGTCATCTGTGGTCATTGCCGGCGGCTCGGTCAATATCTCCGGGAATGCGACACCGGCCGCTGAAAGA
>JAFGFR010000038.1 GCA_016930955.1 Victivallales bacterium
GTTATGTTGAGTAAAAAGGCTCCAATTCGCTTGCTTTCAGGTGGAAAGTTGGTGGTTGCTTCACATAACGGCCAGCTTCACATAATTTTTGTTATGTTGAGCTCAACATAACAAGAGGTCTGAGATTGAAGAGAAGGCTTCCTCCTTTCTGATCTTGCGGAGCGTCTTCATCCTCATTTTGAGTTCGCAGCAATCACTACAGTGTCACTCAAAATAAGAATTGATCCACGGCACATTGCGGCGACTGCTTTATTTAGGTTGAAAAATCGACACGGTGTGGTATTGTGTCTGCTGGTGTCCGGTTCGCCGCAGGTATTCGTCCAACGGCAGGTAGATGTTCAGAGTAAACCACGCCGCAGCGGTCGGGACATACCAAGACGGTATGCCCACTTCCGCATCGGCGTGGCCTCGCATCCAAAATGGCAGGCTGCGCGGGCACGGGTGGTTCTGAAATTGGCTCATTAGAGTCAGGCTCATACAAATAAAAAGGGATCGACAATGCAGAAATCAATCAAAGGAACACGTACGGAGACAAATCTGATGGCGGCGTTCGCCGGCGAGTCGCAGGCGAGGAACAGATATACCTACTTCGCGGCCAAGGCGAAGAAGGACGGGTTTGTGCAGATTTCCAAGATATTCGAGGAGACTTCGGACCAGGAGAAGGAACATGCCAAAAGACTTTTCAAGTTCATGGAGGGCGGCGATACTGAGATCACCGGTTCCTTCCCGTCCGGAGTGATCGGGGACACGGCCGATAATCTCGTGGCCGCCGCGGCAGGCGAGCATCACGAGTGGGAATCAATGTATCCCGCGTTCGCCGACGTGGCCGACAGCGAGGGCTTCACGGCGATAGCCTCCGTGTTCAGGGCGATATCTGTGGCGGAGAAACAGCACGAGAAGCGTTATCTTGAACTTGCGGGCAACATCCGTGACAACAAGGTGTTCGTCAAGGATCAGCCTGTGACATGGCGCTGCATGAACTGCGGCTATCTGCACCATGGCGCCGAAGCGCCGAAGCTATGCCCGGCCTGCGCACATCCGAGAGATCACTTCGAGCTGCTGGCCGAGAACTGGTAGGCCTCGGGGAAATCCGAAATCTCAAGAGCCGATCGCGAGAATCCGCGTATGTCGGCAGTGTTCCTTGTCGAATCACGCCGTAACAAGGGTTTTTTTCTGCGCCCGGCTTGAAGATTCCGTATGCGCTGTTATACTTGTGTGCTTTTTCGCTCGGCTAACGCTGTAATAAATAATGAAGAATTGTGGTTCGTGAATTATGGATAAGAAGCTTGTGATAGTGGAGTCTCCGGCGAAGGCCAGGACAATCGGCCGTATATTGGGAGGGGATTATGTCGTGTCCGCTTCAATGGGGCATGTGCGCGACCTCCCTGAAAAGTCGCTGGGGATTGATATCGAGAAGCACTTCGAGCCCATGTATGTCGAGACAAACAAAGCTCTTGTTTCCAAGCTCAAGTCGGCTGCGAAGGATGCCGCTGCGGTGTACCTCGCCCCCGACCCTGACAGAGAAGGCGAGGCCATCGCGTGGCATCTCCAGGAGTTGCTGAGCAAGTCCTTCAAGGGGGATTTCCACAGGGTTGCCTTCCACGAGATAACGAAGGGTGCCGTATCAAGGGCGTTCGAGTCTCCCGGCAAAGTGGACACCAAGCTCGTTGATGCTCAACAAGCTCGCAGAATACTTGACCGTCTGGTAGGCTACCAGATCAGCCCTTTGCTTTGGACGAAGATCAAACGTGGAGTGAGTGCCGGGAGGGTCCAGTCTGTGGCGTTGCGCATGGTCTGTGACCGCGAGCGGGAGATACTGGCATTTGTCCCAGTTGAATTCTGGATGTTTGCTGCCGAGTTCGAGGTGCTCAGGCAGATCGGCGATGGGGCGGGAAAAACTTTCAAGGCGAAACTGGTCAAGGTCTCGGGTGCGAAGCCGGAGATATCCAATGAGGAGCAGGCCGGGGACTTGAGAAGCAAGCTCTCATCTCTTGACGACTTCTGCATCTCATCCGTCGAGACCAAGCCTGTCATGCGCAACCCCTCGCCTCCCCTGATCACCAGCACAATGCAGCAGGCGTCTGGATTCTCCGCGAGCCAAACCATGCGTATAGCGCAGCAGCTTTACGAGGGTGTGGATGCTGACAGCGGGGATGCCGGCGGACTCATAACCTATATGAGAACCGACTCCTTCGCTGTCTCGACAGAGGCACAGCAAACCTGCAGAAGCTTTATATCCGCTAATTTCGGCACAGACTATGTCCCGGAAAAACCGAACTTCTACAAGAGCAAATCCACGGCGCAGGGTGCGCACGAGGCTATCCGGCCAACAGATGTGTCACTCACTCCCGAAAAGGCCGCGGCATTTCTGGACGCGCCGCAGCTCAAGCTGTACACGCTTATCTGGAAACGTTTTGTGGCCAGCCAGATGTCCCCTGCGAGGATGCAGAAGACAACTGTTGATGTCGACGGCGGGGGAGGCAGCTACACCTTCCGCGCGGAGGCCACGGAGGTCGTCTTTCCTGGATTCAACATATTGAAGGTGGCTAAAGCCGACGCGGAAGAGGACACATCGCCCGGGATCCTTAAGGCTCTGCAACGCGACGACAGATGCAAGGCCCTGGAGATCAGCGGGGATCAGAAGTTCACCGAGCCGCCGCCCCGATTCACGGAAGCGACTCTGATCCGCGAGCTTGAGGCAAACGGGATAGGAAGACCCTCCACCTATGCGACAATAGTCAGGACGATTCAGAACAGGGACTATTGCCAGAAGAGCAAGAAGGGCCAGCAGCTGTCGCCTACGCCGCTGGGCTTCGAGATATGTGACTATCTGGTGTCGAAGCTCCCCGAGCTTTTCGACATCAAATTCACCTCGGACATGGAGAGCAAGCTGGACGACATCGAGGAGGGGAAAGTCAAGTGGAGGAATATGCTCGATGACTTTTATTCCAAGCTTTCCCGCTGGCTCGATGATGCGAAATTCGCAAATGCCCCAGAGACCGGGTCTGTCGGGGAACTGGTCTCCATGCTCAGCGATGTGTCAGAATGGCACCCTCCAGAAAAACGTGACAACCGAGTTCTTGACGACTCAAAATTCTTCGCTTCGGTCAAGCGTCAGTTCGACAAGGACGGCAAGCTGACCGAGAAGCAGTGGAAGGCTCTGCTTAGTTTGGCGCTGAAATACAAAGCCCAGATATCAGGATTCGACAGTTTCGCGGATGACAGCAGGGTAAGCGGGGACATGTCCGAGGCAATCAGACGCATGGAGGAGAGGCTTGGTGCCGACATAAGGCAACGGGAACACATCGGGAGCGACGAGTTCAAACGAATCTCGCAGGTCTTCACGCTGATGGCCAATGTGAGATGGGAAGAGCCGTCAAAGGGGAACAAGGCATATGACGACGGGAAGTTCTTCAGTTCTCTCAAGAAACAGTCTGATTCGGGCAGGCCCCTCTCGGAAAAGCAGCTGGCAGTGCTGAGAAGGCTGGCTCAAAAATATCTCGACCAGATCGAAAGCCCGGAGACGGTCAAGGAAATTCTGGGGATAAAGGAAGGCCCTGATGCCCATGAAGCCGGGTCGGGAACACAGCCCAACCCAGAGATCGAGGATGCCATCGGAAAGCTCTCCGAGGTCACGACATGGGCTGAGCCATCGAAAAAAGGCAGGAGAGTGTTCGACGACAAGCAGTTCTTCGAGTCCCTGAGAACCCAGTACCATCGGAAGCACTATCTCAGCAGCAAACAGGAGTTCGCACTGAAAAAACTCGCGGCAAAGTACCTAAAACAGTGAAAAAACACACCCGATGCCTCTTTTTGCAAAAAAAAACCCTTTTTTTATGAAAACCCACTGGACAGTTAGCACATTGCTGATTATTCTTATGGGCTCTTTGTCTCAGTCATGTCCGCTGCATGGTATTGAACCGTTGTTGAACGATGCCCCTGCCGAGGCGGATACCAAGAGGGGAAGAGGTGCCGCAGACACCGTGGCGCAACTCGAGGCCAGGCTGATAATGGCTCAGCGTGAACTTGAGCTGTTGCGCAAGGAGTTTGCGGAGGTTCTAAAACAATCTGATGCGCGCGACGAGGAATACCTCCGGTTGCAGACCAGCGTGGCAGCCTCCATTTCCGAAGGTGCCAGAAAAGAGTACAGCAAGCAGAATCTTGAGGTGCTCAAGGCGCTCCAAAGCCTGAGCCAGGCCGGAAGGGAGCTGGTGACCTTGGTCATGGAATGCTGTGACTTCCTTGAGGATATTTTCGCACGTGAGGCGATGACGGACGTGGACAAGGCAAGGGCCAAGCTCCGTCTGGGCAGGCTTAAGACTTCGGCTGAGAGTTTTAACTTCAGAATTCAGCCGCGACCGGAGGATCTGCTGTTCCAGTCCTGCAGAGTGTTGGCCGTTAACGACTCTCTGCAAATAGTCGTGCTCGATGCCGGTGCCGCTTCCGGTGTGAGGGGCGGTATTATGCTCCACACAGAGGATAGGGCTTGCAGGCTTGTCGTTATAGAGACCAGGCAGTTCATTTCTGCCGCTTTAGTCACCGAAGGCGACATCTCAAGGCTTGCACGCGGCACGGTGCTGGTACCGGGGCAGTAGCCCATGGTCAAGTTCGGGTCGCCAGATGTTTTTTGCGCGTCAATCAGCATAGTCAATGAAGGCGGGTCTTTCCCTGCCCAAGCGGAGTTTTTGTATGGAAGTTAAGACTGTTTCCAGATTTGTCAGGATATCACCTGAAAAGGCGAGACATGTGGCGCGCCTTCTGCCCGGGAAGAGTGCAGGAGAGGCTCTGCGCATGGTTCGGCTTGTGCCTCGGAAGGCTGCACGCCTGCTCGGCAAGACCTTGCGTACCGCCATCGCCGACGCGGAGAACAACTTTGGCCTCAAAGGCGGCGACATGACGGTGCTGAAGGCTGTAGTTGGAGCGGGGCCGACAATAAAAAGGTTCAGGCCGAAAGCCCGCGGCATGGCAGGCAGGGTGCTGAAGCGCACTAGCCATTTCACCATTGTCCTCACGGACAACGAAGTATAATCACATTAAGGAGTTTGCTGTGGGTCAAAAAGTCAATCCTATAGGTTTGAGGATCGCAGTCAACAAGAACTGGGACTCCCGGTGGTATGCCAGCAAGTCCTTGTTCGGCAACTGGTTGCATGAGGACTTGATTATCCGTGACAGGATAAAGAAGGAGTTCTTCAATGCCGCCATATCGAAGATTTTGCTCGAGAGGTCAACGAACTCGATACGCGCCACCATCCACTCGGCAAGGCCAGGGCTTCTGGTAGGCCGTAAGGGAGGGGAGCTGGAAAAAGTCAGGCAGCTTATCAGCAACCATGTGGACTGCCGCGACATCCTTGTTGATGTCAAGGAAGTCAAGAACGCCGAGACCAACGCCCAGCTTGTCGCGGAGAACATCGCGATGCAGCTTGAGAGGAGGATCGGTTTCAGGCGGGCGATGAAGAAGGCGATCCAGACTGCGATGGAGATGGGCGTGGAGGGGATTAAGGTCCGATGCGCCGGCAGGCTTGGCGGAGCGGAGCTTGCACGCGTGGAGCAGTACAAGGATGGGAAGACACCGCTGCACACGCTTAGAGCCAACATAGACTACGGTTTCTCGGAGGCCAACACCCCCGCAGGCAAGATCGGGGTGAAAGTTTGGGTTTGTCACAAGGAAAATGTCGAGGAGATAGACGATGCCACTAATGCCAAAAAGGGTAAAGCACAGAAAAGTGCAGCGCGGTAGCATAGCCGGTCTGGCCCTGAAGAACAATAAGCTTGACTTCGGGGATTATGGGCTTCAGGCTCTCGAGCGCGGGTATATACCCAACACACAGATAGAGGCTGCCCGCGTAGCCGTCACAAGGCACATGAAGCGTCGCGGGAAGGTCTGGATAAGAATGTTTCCCGACAAGCCGATAACGAAGAAGCCTCTCGAGACGAGGATGGGGAAGGGCAAGGGCAACACGGAAGGATGGGTTGCCAAGGTCAAGCCCGGGAGGGTGCTGTTCGAGGTCAGCGGATGCACTGAGAACGTTGCCCGGGAGTCTCTTGCGTTGGCCGCCGAGAAGCTCTCGTTGCACTGCAAGTTCCTCACAAGGCAGTCGGTATAGAACTTTCAACTGGACGATATACTATGAAATACAAGGATGTGAAGGAAATGTCGGACGCCGAGCTTGCCAGACAGGTTATGGAGCTTGGCAGGGAGCGTCTGAGGCTCAAGGTCCAGGGGAAGACTGGAGAGCTGAAGACCACCGCGAGGATAAGGCAGATACGCAGGGATGTCGCGAGGTTCAAGACTGAGCTGACTGCCCGTGCAGCGAAGGCACAGGGTCAGGCAGCCGAGAAAACCGCCTAGTATCTAGTATGCAGAACAACTTTTTCGGAAGCAGCAAATTATGGTGAACAATAAGGATATTAAAGCGGAGGTGTCTGGGCGTGGCAACCGCAAGGAGCGCGTGGGAACCGTGGTCAGCGACCGTCAGGAGAAGACTGTAATTGTGGAGGTTGAGAGGCGGGCTCCGCATCCGCTCTACAAAAAGGTGGTCAAGACCAGCAAGCGCTACGTGGCCGACGACCAGAAAAACGAGGCATCCGTGGGCGACAAGGTGAGGATAGTGGAGACGCGCCCGTTGAGCAAGACAAAACGCTGGCGTCTGCTGGGCATAATTAAAAAGGCTGAACAGGTCAGCGCTGCGGAGTCCAACATATGATCCAGATGCAAACAAGACTGAATGTCGCCGACAATTCAGGCGCGAAGAGCCTGATGGTGATGACTGTGCTGGGGCAGCGCAAGAAATACGCCAAAGTAGGCGACATCGTCACAGCCGCAGTGAAAGTGGCTATACCGAATGCCCCGGTGAAGAAGGGCGATGTGGTCAAGGCCGTCGTTGTCAGGACATCCAAGCCCATCAGGCGCGAGGACGGTTCCTACCTCAGGTTTGACGAGAATGCGGCGGTGGTGATCGACGTGCAGAACAATCCACGCGGCACGCGCATCTTCGGCCCGGTGGCTCGCGAGTTGAGGGAAAAAAACTTCATGAAGATCATATCCCTCGCGCCGGAGGTGCTGTAATGCAGAAATTCCATGTTAAAAAGGGTGATGCTGTAACAGTGATCACTGGTGTTCACAAGGGCAAGGACGCGACTGTCGCGGCAATCCTGAGGGACAAGCAGCGAGTAGTTCTTTCCGGGATATCTATCGGCAAGATGAAGACCTTGCGCCGTTCCACAAAGAATCCGAAGGGCGGACTGGTAGAGAGAAGCGTCAGCACACACGTCTCTAACGTCAAGAAAAAAGAGGTTGCGAAAAATGCCTGACATCAAGAACGAATACAAGGACAAGATCGTTGCCTCGCTGAAGGTGAAGCTAGGTTGCGAAAACGTCATGCAGGTTCCGAGGCTCACGAAGATCGTGATAAGCACCGGGATCGGCACTGCCAAGGAGAAGGACACGTTCAACGATGCCCGCGACCAGATTATGCTGATCTGTGGGCAGCGGCCGGTGACTGTGAAGTCCCGCAAAAACGTGGCCAATTTCAAGCTCAGGGCTGGGACACCCGTTGGGCTTATGGTGACACTCAGGGGCAACCGGATGTACGAGTTTCTCGACAGGCTGGTGAACGTGGCGCTCCCCCGGGTAAGAGACTTCAGGGGGATATCACCCAAGGGCTTTGACGGCGCGGGCAACTACAATGTCGGCTTGGATGACTTGTCAATATTCACCGAGATCGATCTCGATAAGGTCAAGTACCAGATTGGGATAAATATTGCTTTCGTGACATCAGCGAGGAAAAACGAGGAGGCATTCGAGCTGCTCAAGGAGCTCAGGCTGCCCTTCGCTTCATAGAGTCAAACACCAGTAGTTCAAGGAAACACTATATTATGGCAAAGAAGAGTTTGATAAACAAGTCGAGGAGCAAGCCTAAGTTTCAGGTCAGGGCCTACAGCAGATGCGAACGTTGCGGAAGGGCGCGCGCATTCATACGCAAGTACAAGCTCTGCAGGATATGCTTCAGGGAACTGGCCGGCGCAGGGCAGATCCCTGGAGTCACAAAATCAAGCTGGTGACGGCCGGGGTGCTTTGACGGCCAAGTGTTTCCATCGTCAGGAATCTAACATAGCAGAGGTTACTATCATGAGCATGCAGGATCCGGTAGCGGATATGATAACCAGAATAAGGAACGGCTGTACCGCCGCCAGGCGCAAGGATGTGGTTGTGCCTTCGTCGAGAATGAAGACGGCAATCGCGGAGGTGCTTAAAAGCGAGGGCTACATAGAGGACTACAGGACAGAGGGTGAAGGTGTGACAAAGAATCTTCTGATAAAGCTCAAGTTCAGAGACAGGAAGCCGGTCATAGAAGGGATACAGCGGATCAGCAAACCTTCCTGCAGGATATACTGCGGAAGCGGTGAGATACCGAAAGTCAGAAATGGAATGGGGATTGTTGTCGTGTCCACACCCAAGGGGATCGTAAGCGGAAAGGTTGCCAGTGCAGAGAAGGTCGGCGGCGAGATACTTTGCCGCGTCTGGTAGGCAAGGCACTTCCAGGAGTTGAAAACAGACGAGGTTAAATATTATGTCTAGAATAGGAAATTGCCCGGTCCAGATACCACCTGGAGTCAAGGTGTCCATTGACAACACCACCATCAGGGTCGAAGGGCCCAAGGCCAAGCTGTCAATGGATTTGCCGTCTATGGTCTGCATATCTATCGAAGGCAATCTGATCTCTCTCTCCCGCAAGGAGGAGACCAAGAAGGGAAAGGCGATGCACGGCATGGTTCGCAGCATACTCAGCAACTTGATCGCCGGTGTTGCGAATGGGTTCAGGAAGGATCTCGAGATTGTCGGGGTAGGCTACAGGGCACAAGTCGCCGGGAATAAACTCACGCTTAATTTAGGATATTCCCATCCTGTGGAATATGCCGTTCCGGAGGGAGTTACGGTCTCAGTAGCCGACAACACCAAGCTAAGTGTGTCTGGAGCCGACAAGCAGCTTGTCGGACAGGTCGCGGCGACCATACGCAAGTTCAGACCCCCAGAGCCCTACAAGGGCAAAGGCATTCGGTATGACGGCGAACATATCACCCTCAAGGAAGGTAAGACCGTCGGCTGATTATTCATATAATGGAGCACTGAATTATGTTATCATACAAGACGAAAAAAGAGAAGCGTGAAAGACGCCACATGCGGATACGCAAAAAAGTCCTCGGCACGGCCGAATGTCCCCGCCTCTCAGTATGCTGTACCGCAAAGCACATCTATGCCCAGTTTATAGACGACGACACATCAAGGACGCTCGCGGCCGTGTCCACCCTCGACAAGGGTTTCGTCGGTGATGGGCTGAAGGCAAACATGCAAGGGGCCGAGAGGCTCGGCAAGATTGCTGCCGAGAAGGCGGCGGCGGCCAAGATCAGCAAAGTGGTCTTCGACAGGGGTGGCTTCCGTTACCATGGAAGGGTAAAGGCCTTCGCCGAAGCAGTCAGAGGCTCTGGGATAGCCTTCTGAGCAACATGCCGGAGTCGGGGTTCCCGCTCGGGTCAAATGGAGTGAATTGAAATGAATAATGAAAAATTGGAAAAGAAAAAGGAAGAGTCGGCGACGAGCGAGTATGACGAGCGCGTAGTCAGCATAACCCGTTGCTCGAAGGTGGTGAAGGGTGGCCGTAATTTCAGTTTCCGTGCGCTTGTCGCTGTCGGAAATAGAAATGGAAGGGTTGGCTTGGGCGTGGGGAAGGCCAACGAAGTTGCGGACGCTATCCGCAAGGGCACCGAAAATGCAAAAAAAGAAATGATCGGCGTTCCGATGAGCGGCAGCACCATCACGCATGCAATCACCAGCAAATACCGCAGCGGGAAGATCATGATGAGACCTGCCTCGCGCGGGACCGGGCTGATTGCAGGCGGCGCCATGCGCGCAGTGCTGGACCTCGCAGGAATACACGATATACTTGCCAAGTCGTTGGGCTCAAGCAACCCGGTGAACGTCGCAAAAGCGACTATGAAGGGCATAGAATCCTTGCGCAACAAGGATGAAATCCTCGCTAAAAGAGGGCTGAAGAGCCTTCTATAAGGGAACAACATCAAAACGAACAAACCTCAAGGACGGCATGATGAAGCTGCATGAACTAAAGCCCGCCAAGGGCTCTGTCAAAACCAGGAAGAGGGTCGGACGGGGAGACGCATCGGGGCTGGGCAAGACCTGCGGCCGTGGCAACAAGGGGCAGAAATCTCGATCGGGGGCAGTTGTGCGTCCGCTCTTTGAAGGCGGCCAGATTCCACTTTTCCGAAGAATTCCAAAACGTGGCTTCACGAGCTACAACCCAAAATTGTACAATGTGATCAACCTTTCAGTCATCGAGGCCATCACCGTCGCGGGAGATGTCTTGGACATCGCCGCACTCAAGGACAAGGGCTTTATACGCGACAGCAAGCTGCCTCTTAAGATTCTTGCGAATGGAGAGCTGACAAAGGCGATAACTGTCAAGGCGGACAAGTTCTCGCAGGCAGCAAAGGCCAAGATCGAAGCCGCCGGCGGGAAGTGCGAGGCGATAGGCTGACCCCTCAGGATATTTAATGTTTTCAGCTTTCATAAACAGCCTTAAGGTCAAGGAGTTGAGAAACCGTATTCTCTTCGCCTCCGGCATTGTTGTGCTTTGCAGGATAGCCTCGGCGATTCCCTGCCCGGGGGTGGACCCCAAAGCCCTTTCGGCATATTTCAAAGAGCTTACGACCTCTGCCGGCGGGGGCATACTGGATATGTTCGACCTGTTCAGCGGCGGCGCTCTGGAGAATTTCGCCGTCGCAACACTCGGCATAATGCCGTACATCTCGGCATCCATCATAATGACCCTTCTCACCCCGACCATCCCCTCACTCGAAAAATTGTCGAGGGAGGGGGATGTCGGCAGACAGAAGATCACGCAGTATACACGTTATTTGACCTTGTTGATCTGTATTGTTCAGGGCACGATGGCCGCTTTGGCGATGATGCAGCCCTCCAGGATAGGCCTGCCCCGTCCGCCGCAACCTCTGGTTCTCGGGGGCGGGGGGACACTCTTCGTCATCGTTACCGTGATCATATTAACATGTGGAACTATGGTGATGATGTGGCTCGGAGAACAGGTCACCAGATTTGGCATAGGCAACGGAGTGTCTCTTATCATCACTGTAAACATCATCGCCAGGATGCCCCAGGCCGTGGGTACCCTCTACGAGCTTGCGCGTACCGGCGGCGGGCTCTCGGACACAAGGTTCAGAGCAGTGAATGTGCTCATACTCTGCATCGTCTTCGTCGCCGTGACTGCAGCGACCGTTCTTCTGACCCAAGGACAACGCAGGGTGCCGATACAGCGCGCCACGCGTGCCGTGGGAACGAAAATGAAGGGTGGCGGGA
>JAFGFR010000002.1 GCA_016930955.1 Victivallales bacterium
GCCCGGAGAGAAGCCTGTGGAGGCCGCCGCCTCGCAGACACCGCCAGAGGGGCAGAAGCCCGGAGAGAAACCCGCGGAAACCAAGCCTGTGCCCGACTCGAAACCTTCCGGTCAAAAACTTGCCGACGGCAAGGATCCTCTCCCACGCAAAGGTGGAATGCCACCACCTAAAAAGAAGGGTGTCTTGCCGCCACCCAAAGGCATGAGCGGAATCAAAGGCGATTTAAAGCGCAAATCCGGCGTGCCTGTGCCAGCTCAGGGGGGCATTGCCGGCGGTTCGGCTCCTGCGCAGGGAAAACCGGGAGTGGCAGAGGACTCCAAGATTACCGACAAGCCATCCAACGTCAAGACAAAAGTGACCCCGACTAGAAACGGGACAAAATCGGGCAATGCCCCAATGGATCTGGGTGTCACCAACTCCGGGCTGGTCCGTTTGAAAAAAAAGAAAACCACTCACCTCAATATCATCGTCATCATTGGCGTGGTCATCGTTTGCGCACTGATAATCGTCGTCATGTACTTTGTGAGAAATGGCATGGCTTCGAAGAAGCCGACCGGCCCTAAACCCACCACAAGAGTCAACATGAATACAATAAAGGCCAACGGATCCAAACCCTCAGGTTCTGGTGGCAGTACCGTGACAACCATGGCTCCCTCTTCCCCGCTGACTGGCGAGTTCAACACACTGAATCGACGCGTCAGGAAAATGCCGCAGACCAACGTGCAAGAGATTGACGAGGCAATTAAGCTATGGCAGGAGTTCGTTGACAAGTATGAGGCTGAATACCCTTCCGACGATAAGCTTAAGCAGGCTAAAGACCTGATCAAGGCACTGAAGGATTTAAAAACGATGTATTAGTAGCCAACTTCAAAACTCCATGTGACCCGCGTTGGGAGCGCAGGCCACGGACGGTTTTGAAGCTGGCTCTGAAGGCTTTCTCTTGCTGCTTCTCGCATCCAAATCACCCCGCAGAAGGACTATACTGCGATCCTTGGGGGTCGAGTTCGAGGCTGTTGATCCACTTGCGGAAGAGTTTTCCGGTGGAGTATATTTTGAGGACATCCCTGTTCTGAACGCGATTCTCAAGGCGGGAAGGGTCGCATTTGAGAATCCGGAAGTCCCTGTGCTCGGCGCTGACACTGTTGTCGAGCTTGACGGAAGGCACTACAACAAACCCTCAGATATTGAAGACGCGGTGAAGATGCTGCAGTCCTTGTCTGGGCGAGAACATCTGGTCGTCACCGCAGTCTGCCTGCAGTGGCGCTCGAAAAACATCTTCTCGGTTTTCGCGGACAAATCCCTTGTCAGATTCAAGTCTTATGGCCTTGACACGATACAAGATTACGTCAGCAAAACCGACGTGATGGACAAGGCCGGAGCCTATGCCGTCCAAGAAGCGGGAGGACTGATCATCGAATGCATATCTGGCTCCGTCTCGAACGTCATGGGCCTTCCAGCGGAAAAAGTCGCCGAGTCTCTCGCCGCGCTTGGCATCTCGAACACTGGCCGGAAGGGCACAGCGACCACACAGTAGACTCGATATCTCTGATCCAGAAACGGGATCAAGAAATCCGAGATTTCACTCATCGGTAGCGGGAGACGATGTCCTCGAGTTTTTCAAGCTCCTTCTCATCTTTTACGTTGCAGATCAGGTACATCCCTTTTGTGCCGACCGCGTCGAGCAGGGGCTGGACCTCGTCAAACTTTATACCTATTGCCTGGACAGACTTCCCTGCCGAGAGGATTCTTTTGTACATCTCGTGCCAGCAGGGATCCCCGCCGCCCGGGACGGTCGGGTCCGGGGTCCACTCGATAGCATCGAGGGCTTCTATCCCAAGCAGGTGGTCAAGATGGCAAATGCACTGGTGTCCGTCAAGGTGGAACATGGAGTTGTCCAGCCATTCGCACTGCTCCTCGAGAGCCGGGAGGACAAAGCGCTTGAACATTTCCGGAGAGAACATCGCCGAGGCATCGCACTGAACCTTCGCGACCTTGCCCTCGCTCCACAAACCAAACGCCCAGAACGCAGAGCTGCCGTCGTCGCCCTTGATGATGTCATATATCCTGTCGTAGGCATCGAAAAAGGCACGGTTTATCTCCATTACTTTTTTCTCTACCCACCCCGGGCGCTCGATCATGTCCATCAAAAGTACCTGCGGATCTCGCAACGAGGCTAGTATGTCGATGTTTTCGATAAGATCCGGACACCCGGTGAGATATTTCCCTCTGCCAAGATCGGCATTGAGCTTCAGGGTCTCCTCGACTATCCTGAAGTGTTTGTTTCCGGAATCGAAGACCAGAGGGGGAAGCCTCTCGGGCTCGGACACGTCAGCAATGCAGGGATAATACCATACCGTTTCCTCCTTGTACTCCGGCTCGGAACCGAGAAACGTCGCCAGATTCCCCGGTCCGTAGTTGGCATTGGCAATGGGAAGGTTATCCAGCGGGAAATGCGAGTTCGCCATTTCGTAATGGTTCCTTGCCGCACGCCAGCGGGCATCTGTGAAATATTCCGCCAATACCTCCTTGTCCGGGACATTCTCCACTTGCTCGTGGGGAACAAAACCCCGCGGCAAGGGGCATCGGGCAAGAATGACCAACTCGTCACGCCGCCACCAACCTATAAAGTTCCCCTTCGTTTCTTCCCAATTGCTCTTCCATGCGCATTCCATAATGCTCACAGCCTTAAATAAAGTTAAAAAACATTACGCGTTAATCTTACATATTCGGCAAACCCTGTTGATTCGGGGTCACTTAGCCTCGTCCCGACGTGGTTTGCTGAATATCTACCCTGCAACAAACGACACAATCGGACATCACCAGAAACTTGCCTGACACATAAAATATGTCCCAACAACTTGAAATTCCTGCACTTTCAGTTAATTTATCTACACAATCGGATAAAATTACATGAAGGAGCCGACTGCAAAACATCTGGTAAACCGCATTGGGCACCAAACTCTTTTAGCGCGCGGCATCCAGAAATTTTGAAATCGCCTAGAAGGTATCCATCTTATGCTCTGGGGAAATATTGCATCAATCACTCGTCCGACGGTTATCAGCCCGCACAGACACAGGATGTTTGAGCTAGTCGTTTGCCTCGGGGATGTCGGTACGCACATGGTTGCCGGAATAGACTATCCCTTCCGGCACGGGCGGACATTCGCGATACCGGGAAACGTGCCGCATCAGGTTCTCTGCCAAAACAACCGACCGGCAGATATTGCATTCGTGTGCTTCGACATGCATACCGATATCGATCACTTCTCGCCGGCCGTGGCGAAGATCATCAGGGAGATATGCGAACACTCCTACTACGCCGCCCCGCCAACGGGCAGGCTCGACGAGAACGTGGCACTTGTCAGGAGCATTTTCGACGAGCTGACCGAAAGTTCCTTGACAGGTCAGATATCGGCTGGAGTACTGCTGTCGAAGATAATCGTCAACCACCGCGCAAGCTTTTTCTCCAGAGCTTTGCATGGGCAACTGGAAGATACATCCAGAATCTCAGTTGTCCGCTCATGGATCGCCGCGAATTTCGCAAACGAGATCACCGTGGACTCGGCCGCCAGAAAAGCAGGCATGTCCAGAAGCCTGTTCACAAGGGTCTTCCGAAAACATGTAGGAATGAGCCTCGTCGAATATTTGGTGTCCTTGAGAATAAGCGATGCCATAAGACATCTCGTGCAAAGCTCAAGGCCTGTTGAGCAGATCGCAGAGGAATGCGGCTTCAGAAATCTGGGATATTTCTATCGCACCTTCAAAAAACATACCAACACCACCCCACGCAAACTCAGAGCTTTCGCCAAAGAATCTGGTGGAGTCCCGCTGGTGTGAGCCAATTTCAAAACTACCCGTGGAGTCCTTTGGTTCAGAGCGGCTGGAGGATCTTTCTCCAGATGTTTTCGGGTATTGCCGCGCCGAGCACCTGGACGACCTCGGAGGAGACGAGCGCGCCAAGTGTCCCGGCCTCGAAGATGGATTTGCCCTTGAGCAAGCCGAAGAGGAATCCGCTGGCCCACAAGTCCCCTGCGCCGGTGGTGTCCACCGCCTCGACAACTCTGGCGGGAATCCTGGCGGTCTCGCCGCAGTGTCTGACCACAGCACCTTGTTTCCCGAGCTTGACTGCCACGGTGTCGGCGATTTTCGCGAATTCCGCAACTGCGTCCTCCGGCTTATCAGAACGGGAGAACTCGACGGCCTCTTCCTCGTTGGCGAAGACAATGTCAACGTACCTGGCGATTATGTCGGGCAGGATATCCATGGACGACTTGACTATCTCGAAGGAAGCAAGGTCGAGGCTTACGGTGCATTTCGCCTGCTTGGCGAGCGAGAGGACATGCAGAAGAAGTCCCCTGTTGAATATCAGATAACCCTCCACATGCACATGGGAGATACCGTTGAAGTCATTGATCGAGATGTCCTGTGGTGCGAGTGTCGCCGCAGCGCCCAGGTCAGTCCGCATAGTCCTCTCGGAGTCCGGGGTGATCAGGCTGAGGCATCTTCCCGTCGGCATCGAGGGGTTTACCTTCAGCCTTGAAGTGTCGCCGCCCATCGCGGCGTACCGGGCCATATAAAACTCTGCCTGCTCGTCCTTGCCGGTCTTGCCCAGAAGAGCGGTCGGCAACCCGAGATGGGCGAGGCCGAAGATGGTGTTGGCCGAAGAGCCTCCCGGGGACAACTCCGGAACCTTCCCTGTCATATCGAGTATATGCTCGAGCTTTTCCGGAGAGACCAGCTCCATGCCGCCTTTCTCCCCGCCGATGCGCGAAATGAGTTCGTCGTCCACGTTGACAAGCAGATCGAGCATGGGCGAGCCGACACCGAGAACTTTTGGGTCAGGCATCTTTGGAGCCTATCTCTTGACGACTAGAGCCTTGCGCCTTCTCCCTTTTCTCAAGAAGGGAGCTGCGGCTTTCTTGAGCTCTGCGACCTTGTCCGTCTTCTCCCAGGGGAATCCGTCTCTGCCGAAGTGCCCGTAGGCTGCCGTGTCTTGGTAGCACCAGCCGTTCTTGTGAGGCTGCTTGAGCTTGAGTGTCCTGATGATCCCCGCCGGGGTCATGTTGAAGACCTTGCGGATGAGCTTCTCGAGGTCGCCATCGTTCTCGATCACACCTGTGCCGTAGGTGTCAACGTTGATGCTGAGAGGCTGCGCCACACCGATGGCATATGCCACCTGTACCTCGCATTTATCCGCGAGTTTCGCTGCGACGATATTTTTCGCGACATACCGGCTCATGTATGCAGCGGAACGGTCGACTTTCGACGGATCCTTGCCGGAGAATGCACCGCCGCCGTGAGACCCCACGCCGCCGTAGGTGTCAACTATGATTTTACGCCCGGTGAGCCCGGTGTCGCCATGGGGCCCGCCCACCTCGAAGCTCCCGGTGGGGTTGATGTGATATGTCACCCTGCCCTTCATCAGTTCCGCCGGGATGACCTTGGCAGAGACTTTTTTGACGAGGTTGACAAGGTCGGCGCGGCGCATCTCCGGGGAGTGCTGGTGGGACACCACTATTGTCTCGACCTTGACGGGCCTGCCCTTCTTGTATCTGACAGAAACCTGACTCTTCGAGTCTGGCCTGAGGTAACGGTATTTCCTCGGGAATGTCTTCCTCAGTCGCGCCAACTCCTGGACGATCTTGTGGGCGAACACTATCGGCGCGGGCATAAGCTCCTTCGTCTCGTTGGAGGCGAACCCGAACATCATCCCTTGATCCCCGGCACCCTGTTCCCGATGCAGCCCTGTCCCGGCGGTTACCCCTTGCGAGATGTCGGGCGACTGACCATGTATGCAGATGAAAACCTTGCAGTCGGATGCCGAGAATCCAATTGTACGGTCGTTGTAGCCAATGTCTGAGCAGACCTTCCTGACCACCTCTTCCCATTCGACCTTGGCTTTGGTGGTGATCTCGCCGGACACAACCACCAGGTCGGTGGTCACGAGTGTCTCGCAGGCGACACGGCTTTGCGGGTCAACCTTGAGGCAAGCGTCGAGGATGGCATCGGATATCTGGTCGCAGACCTTGTCGGGATGTCCCTCGGAGACTGATTCCGAGGTGAAGACGTGTTCGGCATGGATTTTACTCATCTCATCTTTCCTTTCACAAAAACCTTGCTCAATTAAACTGTAAAATATTGTCGACATGTTTGCCGTCGAGGCAAAGAGAGCGTAATATAACAGTGGTGAATATAAATTAAAGCGCGAAAAGAGAAAAAAAACGGGATAAATTAATGGGCGTGCGTCACAGGGTCGTCGAGTGTTTCTCCAGCATCCAGGGTGAGTCGAGTTATGCCGGGCTGCCGTGTTTCTTCATCAGGCTTGCCGGTTGCAACCTTGAATGCAGCTACTGCGACACCGCCTATGCGCGCGACCCGAAATCAGGGGAGGAGCTTGAGGAGGACTTCTTGCTCAGAGAGGCGCTGGCTGCAGGATTGGGCCTTGTCGAGATAACGGGGGGCGAGCCCCTGATGCACGATGGTGTCCCGGGTTTGTGCCGTCGACTCATTGATAACGGCCTGAAGGTGCTTCTGGAGACGAACGGGAGTTTCGATGTCTCTGTTCTCCCTGACGGGGTGGTGAGGATCATGGATTGCAAGTGCCCCTGCAGCGGTGAGGCAGGAAGCATGGATTTTGCCAATTTCGCAAGGCTTGGGAAGGCCGATGAGGTGAAGTTCGTGATATGTGGCCGCAGTGACTACGAGTACGCCTTGAAGGTGATAGGCGACCATGGTCTTGTCGGCAGGGTGGGGGAGATCCTGTTCAGCACCTCAAGCGGTGCCGGTAAGGATTTAGCGGCAAAGCTCGCAATGTGGCTAATTCAGGACAAGATGCCTGCAAGGCTTCAAATCCAGCTCCACAAGGTGCTTTGGAACCCTACGGATAGATGCAGGTAGGTGCAGTGAGAACGTACATATCAATGAAGTAGTTAAATGAGCCAATCTCAAAAATAACAGTTGACATACTTGCATGCAACGCTTCAGGAATAGATCCACGGCACACTACTGCGGCAACTGCTTTATTTAGGTTCAGTTCTCGTGACGGAGAAGTCGAGCCTTCCATTGACGGCATCCAGTTTCAACCTGTCGCCCTCGTGTAGCTCGCCCGACACAAGCATCCTCGACACCGGAGTCTCGACATCCTTGACTATGACGCGCTTCAAAGGCCTGGCACCATAAACAGGGTCGAAACCGGCTTCAGCCAATAAAGACAGCGCTCCCCCGCCGATCTCAAAGGCAATTCCAACTCCCACGAGACGTTCTGCGAAATTCGCAACTTGAATCTTGACTATCTCCTTCAGGTGCTCCTTGTCGAGCGAGTGGAAGAAGAGGATGTCATCCACTCGGTTGAGAAATTCCGGCCTGAAGTGCATCTTCACACGCTCCATGATCTTGTCGTGGTTGGCGGGATCCCCGGGGTGCTCGATCAGTATGTCGCTGCCGATGTTCGACGTCATGATTATTATGCAGTTCTTAAAACTTACCGTGCGACCTTTGGAGTCGGTTATCCTGCCGTCCTCGAGTATCTGCAGAAAAACGTTGAAGACATCGGGATGCGCCTTCTCAAGCTCGTCGAAGAGGATTACGGAATATGGCCGCCTTCTGACGGCCTCTGTCAGCTGGCCTCCGTCGTCGAACCCGATGTAGCCGGGAGGAGCACCGATCAAGCGGGCCACGCTGTGCTTCTCCATGTACTCCGACATGTCTATGCGTATCATTGCCCTCTCGTCGTTGAAAAGCTGCTCGGCCATGGCTTTTGCAGTCTCTGTCTTGCCTACCCCGGTCGGGCCAAGGAATATGAATGAAGCAATGGGTTTGTCGGGATCCTTCAGGCCTGCGCGGGCCCTCATTACCGCGTCGGACACGGCATTGACCGCCTCATCCTGCCCGACGACCCTCTTGTGAAGCTCGGTGTTCAACGAAAGGATCTTTTCCTTCTCCCCCTCGACAAGCCTTGCCACGGGGATGTGTGTCCATCTCGCCACGATCTCGGCGATGTCATTCTCGTCCACCTCCTCCTTGAGCAGACGTTCGCCGCCCTTCTCCTGAAGTCCCTTCTCAGCCTTTTCGATCTGTTCCTTGATGCCTGGGATTGTCCCGTGCCTTAGCGATGCAGCGCGCTCAAGGTCGTACTCGCGCTCCGCACGCTCAAGACTCTGCCTCGCTATCTCAAAACTCTCGCGGAGATCGCGAAGCTCGGAAATCGACTTCTTCTCCTTCTCCCATTCAGTGCGAAGTTCGCAGCTGCGAGTCTTTAGCTCGGCGAGCTGCGTCTCCAGATCCGCCATCCGCTCCTTTGCGCCGGGGTCGTTTTCCTTCTTGAGGCCCGTGATCTCGATCTCGAGCTGAATCTCGCGCCTCTCGATCTCGTCAATCTCGGTGGGGCAGCTGTCAATCTCCGTCCTGAGCCTGGCCGCAGCCTCGTCAACGAGGTCTATCGCCTTGTCCGGCAGAAAACGGTCCGGAATATATCGATCTGACAACGAGGCCGCAGAAAGCAACGCACTGTCCTTTATCTTCACTCCGTGGTGTATCTCGTATCTCTCGCGGAGCCCGCGAAGTATGGACACGGTGTCCTCGACCGAAGGCTGGCTGACCAACACCGACTGAAACCTCCTCTCAAGCGCCGTGTCCTTCTCGATATGCTTCCGGTACTCGTCCAAAGTAGTCGCCCCGATACAGTGCAGCTCTCCCCTCGCAAGCATGGGCTTGAGCAGGTTCCCTGCATCCATGGCACCCTCCGCCGCACCAGCCCCTACCACGGTATGCAGCTCGTCTATGAACA
>JAFGFR010000039.1 GCA_016930955.1 Victivallales bacterium
AATGGACGCGGGCGAAGCCTTCCTTGAGGTCTCCGCACTTGAGGAATCAACAGCGGGAGTCTGACCCCGCGCTGACCCGCGCAACTGGGATTTTGGCGAGGATTTCCGGGGTGTTGAAGAGCACTGCGTTCCAGCCTCTTTTTTCCGCGGCCTCGATATTCTTTGGCATGTCGTCCAGGTAGAGTTCCGGGATGCCGTATTTTTGCTCGAACGCCTCGTACATCCTTGGCTCGGGTTTTTTTGCGCCGGTCTCGAAGCTGAAGACACCCCCTGTGACGATATTTGCGAAGGATAGGTTGCGGTAGATCCAGTTCAGATGCGCCCGGGAGGTGTCGGAGAAGAACACCACCATATAGCCTTGCGCCACCCTGCCGCGCAAGAATGCCGCGGTCTCGGCTAGCTCCTCGCCCAAAATCAGGTTGTATGCCGCACGGAGCTCGTTGTCGGAGTGCCGCATTCCCGTGTGCCTCCGTAAAACTTCGAGCCACTCGCCTTGGGAGGCCAGCCCCCTTTCCATCTTGTCGATACATAGGGCCACTTCCACCGGAATCGCAGCATCGGCGGCGAAGCCCAGGCTTTCAAGGCATCTGTTAGGAGTCAGCCTGACGCACACGTTGCCTATGTCCAATGCTATAATCCTCAACACTCATTCCTCCTGAATTAAGCATGACGGATTGCAAATTTGCCATGTGACACTACCTTTCCGCCATGAAAGACGAACTTGAAAAGGTAAGATACTATCTCGACGAAGCCGCTGCAAGGGCGGAAAAGGACTCCTGCTTCTCCCCTGACCGTAATTTCTACGAGCTATGGGAGAATATGCACCAACCCATGCCTTTCACATGCAAAAGGCGCGATATTCGCATCGCCGGGAAGAGCATCAGAAGGAAAAGCGCCGCGCCATGCGTGGGGCTTTTCATTTGGGATGAGATTGAGTCATGCATGTCGTTGTTGCTCGAGTCGGAGGACCTGGTCGAAAAGGTGTTTATCCATGCGGGGGGCGCAGATGTCGGGCTTGAGCGCTGCGAACCTGAGTGTATCGAAGGTCCGGGACTGGACTTCGGCAGGAAGCTCGAGGTCTTCCTGGATATCGTGGCGCTTGCCCTGCGCGGGCAAAAGGACATTGATGTCCACAGCATGTCGTTGGTGCAGTACGGCGAGATGCTCGACATCATCCAGGAGAAATACCCCAAGGGGACTATCAAGGCGATGAGAGGTCTCTCGGCAGCGACTGTAAAGAGCTTTATTTCAAGGGCCACCGAGGACATCCCGCCTGACGAGCTAGAGATGCAGCTCCACCTCCCGCTCGACGGGAACTACAGCATGCGGAATTTGATGACCGCGCCGGCTGACGACGGGACAACCGAGGATTTGCCGGCCAAGACAGAAATCCCGCAGCGCACAAGACTGCAAGTCCTGAGAGACCTCGACACCCTCCGCGAAACTGCGAATCTCGCAAAAGGAAACGAGGAGACCCACCTGATTTCCTTCAAGGATGCCAAGATTCTCGACTGCAGCGGCCTATGGCGCACATACGAGATCCCGCTCGATGAGCCGATGCCCTTGCAGGAGGGGGATATATTCAGTGTGCACGAGAAGGCGGGAAGGGAGAAGGTCGGCACGTTCAGGGTGGACATCTACGACAAAGAGCGTGTCTTCGGCAGGGTTAAGTTCGCCGACGACCCTGTCAAGTTCGGGATCAGGGAGAGTGCCCTTTTCGCTTGCCCGCCGCCATCGCCGCTGGGCATGCTTGCAATGGAGATGGACACCCTCTGGAAAAAGATCACCGAGAACACCGCCTCGCCGCTCGTCAAAAAAATCCTCGGCATGGACAAGGCATCGTTTAGCTTTCCCAAGGATATTTCTGACTTTCCCGCCGGACTGGACAGCTCGCAGGCCGCCGCAGTAAAGGCCGCGGAGGATTCCGACAACCCGATCGTGTTGATCCAGGGGCCACCGGGTACAGGCAAGACAAAGGTGCTCGCGGACTTGCTCTCCTCCCTCTGCCGCAAGGGCAAAAGAATCCTGGTCACGGCACCTTCCAACACCGCCGTCGACAACATCTGCAGGAAAATAAAAGGTCTGCCTCTGTTGCGTTTCGGCAAGACACCCTTCAACATCTCCCGTGACATCCTCGATAAATACTGGATCGGACAGAAGTTGAATGTCACACGTTTCGTGGACATGCGCCGCGAGGCCCGCGGAGGAGGTGTCTATGCCGGAACGCAGGTGGGGCTGCTCAAGGATGTCATAGTAAGGGACGACGTGCGCAAAAACGGAAGCTTCGACGCGGTGGTCTTTGACGAGGCCGGCATGGCCACGGTGTCCGAGTTCATCATGCTCGCCGACCTGGCATCACGTGCAGTGCTCTTCGGCGACCACAAGCAGCTCCCCCCTTTCCCGCTGCCTCAAGAGGTCATCGAGAAGATCCGCGCCTCGAAAGGCCCCCTGCTTAGCTCGACATCGAAGATGCTGCATGCCAGCGCGCTGGAGTACCTGGCGCATTGCCGTGGATTCCCGGTGATGCCCTTGGCCAAGTCATATCGTTGCCAGAACCCGAGGCTCCTGCGATTCTCCTCGATACTCTTCTACGACGCCAAGGTCTCGCCCAGCGAGAGTGCCGAATACTTTTCCCTCCCTTACCACCTGAGGGCCGGGAAGTACCCACCGGATACCATGCGCCTCGTCTCGACATCTAAATTGCCGGAGGAAGCCAGAAATGAGAACCTCGTTGTCCGCGCAGGGAAACCCGGCATCGAGAACACTGCCGAGGCCCTTATCTGCGCTGACATCTTCTACAACCTCCTAAAAAAATATCCACTCGAGGAAATAAGCATAATCTCAATGTACAAGCGTCAAGTCGCGCTGATCAAAGAGCTGCTCACCAAGAGTGCCGCCGAGGCGGCATCTGGAGCTGGCATCCCCGACAAGGCATGGGAGTTTTACCTCGCCAGGCGCGTGGCCACGGTGGACAGCTTCCAGGGCGGCGAGAGCGACGCGGTCATAATCTCGTACTGCAGGAGCAACAAAAATTGCCAGATCGGCTTCGTCGAGGACCCGAACAGGATAAACGTCGCACACACCAGATGCCGAAGGGAAATTGCTGTCGTCGGGGACATCGAGTGCCTGAAAAAAGGCTCAGTGAATGATATTTTCGCCAGGCTCGAGCGATCTTTCAAGCGCGACGGGGTCATTGTTCGGATATCACAGAAGCAGTTGAGCCTCATTCGATCGCGAGTGCTGCCGGACGACCTGGAGAAGAATCACGA
>JAFGFR010000040.1 GCA_016930955.1 Victivallales bacterium
ACAGGTATGCCCGCTCCCGCATCGGCGTGGCCTCGCATCCAAAATAGCAGGCCGCGCGGCCACGGGTAGTTTTGAAATTGGCTCTAAGGTTGGACATAAAGTTTATTCAGGGATGTCATTTCTTCAGCCATTTATTTTGCTTGGTCTGCCACTGGCGCTGATACCGATACTGATACACCTGCTCAACAGGCTGCGCTACCGTTCGGTCTCATGGGCGGCGATGATGTTCATTTTGAAGGCCACCCGCAGCTCCACGAGCATGGCGAAGATAAGGCAGTGGTTGGTGCTGCTGCTTCGTGTGCTTGCCTTGGTCGCGCTGATATTTGCTGTCGCGCGTCCGCTTGCGGGGGCCTGGCTTGGCTGGGGATTCTCGGCATCTCCTGACACGGTGATAGTGCTACTCGACCGTTCGGCGAGCATGGGGGCAGACTTCGCCGATGGCAAGAACTGTCTGGACTCAGGTCTTTCGCTTGTCGCCGGGACGGGTGCGAAATTCGCAGCTGACTCGCGCATCTTGCTTGTCGAGAGCGCGGGCATGCAACCGATGCAGATTCCCGGATGGGACGTGTTGCATGAGATGGGGGACACCCGGCTGACACACGGAGCGGCCGACATCCCCTCGATGCTCCAGAGCGCACTGGACTACATTCTTGAAAACCCTTCGGGGAGGACGGAGGTATGGATTGTCTCGGACATGCAGGAGAGCAACTGGCGTCCGGACAGCGCACACTGGGGCGAGCTGGCCCAGAAGTTCTCCTCGCTGCAGACCTCAGTCAGTTTCAAGGCCCTTTCAGTCGAGCCGCCGGACCGCCCCAACCGTTCGGTCAGACTCGAGAATGTGCTCAGCTACACATCTGCCGACGGCAAAAAAATCAGCGAGCTTGTCCTGGATGTGCTTTCCGGCACCCAGTCTCAGGATGCCGATATCCCCGTCACCATGTTCAACAACGGCACGGCGCAGCAGGTGAACGTGAAAGTCTCCGGCAAGTCCTCGAGGATCAGGTTAAGGCTGCCCAGGCCGGAAGAAGGAGGAAAGCTGCTTTGCGGCTATGTCGAGCTGCCCCCCGACAGCAACCCGGCGGATAATTTTGCGTATTTCGCATACGGCGACACCCCCGGTGGGAAAAAACTCGTCTTTTCCAAGGATAGCCTGTTGCGCAAGATATTGTCCGCCGCCGCCGATCCGAGAAAGGAGGGTCCGAAAGAGTCCGAGGCAAAAGATTTGTCTCTGGCAGGCCCCGCCGCGCTCGACGATGTCGCAATGGTGGTCTGGCAGGGATCATTGCCCAGAGGGAAAGCAAAGCAAATCATTGACGCTTTCATCGCAAAAAAAGGCGCGGCGATATTCTTTCCTCCTGCTGATGACAGCGTCGCAGAAGGCTGGGGTGAGATAGTGACATCGCCGCCGGATAGCCCTTTGACGGTCTCGGCTTGGGAAAGGAACCTCGGCCCGCTGGCCGACACCGCCTCGGGCGACCCGCTGCCCCTCAACTCGGTATCTGTCCTTCAATCCCGGCAGCCCGCCGCAGCAGACACCACACATCTTGCATTGCTTTCCGACGGCAATCCGCTGCTCTCAATGTCACACACATCGGGGGGAAAACCTGTAAACTTGTACTTCTGTTCAACCCTGCCCTTGCAGGAGTGGTCGAATCTGGGCGAGGGCATAGTCCTTGTGCCGATGCTCGAGCGGATTTTCCTTGAGGGGGCAAGACGCTTCTCGATGATATCTTTTCTCGACTGCGCCCCCATGGCCCTTCCGGCAGATATGGAGGCATCTGCTATCCCCTGGCAGAGCGCCGCAGATGAAAAAACAAGACTAAGCGAATCGAGGCTTGTCTCGGGTGTGTTCAGGACGGACATCGGCATCGCCGTCGTGAACCGTCCGGCAATCGAGGACATCCTCGGCTATCTAAACCAGGCCGCAGTCAGGAATCTGCTTCAGCCGCAGGATATCCATTTTTTCCATGATCCCGCAGGCGCCGGCGCGCCGGCACTCTCTGAAATATGGAGGGTGCTCATGATGGCAATGCTGGTCATTCTACTCGCGGAGTCCTTCATGGTGTCGCCATCATGGAGAAAATCCCCCATTCATTCCGGGGGGGAGAAAGGCACTTCATGAACCTCTCGATACAAGCAAACACAACGACAATCGTATTCTGCGCCGTAGGGGCCGCAGTGGCGCTGACGCTCGGGATCAGGCAGATCATGCTCTACCCATTGCCGCGATGGAAAACCGCCATACTGTCGAGCCTGCGGCTTCTTGTCATCCTGTGCGTTGCCTTTACAATTCTGCGGCCAGAGATCATCAGCACCATCGAGGACAACTCCGAGCCGCAGCTAGTCATACTCGTGGACAGATCCAAAAGCATGCACACGATGGATGTGGTTGAACAAAGTGGAAATGCGGATTTCGCAATCAAGCGTAGCGAATGGGTCTCCGGGCAGATGGATGACAAGTTCTTCGACCAGTTCCAGAGCCAGTTCAAAGTCTCGGTCGTCCCTTTCGCGATGCCCGGGATCAAGGACGGGGATGTCTCACCAACAGGCACAGACCTGTCTTATGCGCTTGGCGATTTGCTTGCCCCGTTCAAAGCCCTCCGGGCCGTCGTGCTTCTCAGCGATGGAGACTGGAACCATGGCTCCTCTCCAGTCGGCGCGGCCGCCGCGCTGAAAGCCGCATCGGTCACCGCCTTCCCCGTCGCCACAGGAAGTATGGAACACCTCCCCGACCTCGAGCTCATGCAGGTCAAGGCTCCCTCATTCTGTCTACTCGGCGAGAAGATCGCCATACCCTTCCAGATACAGAGCCGCCTGACCAAAGACATAAACACAAAGGTCACGCTTTCCTCCCCCTACAGCACCGACATAACCAAGGAGGTCTCCATACCTGCCGGACAGAGTGTACAGGACTCGGTAATCTGGCACCCCAGGGAGATCGGTGCACACAGGCTCACGCTGGATATCCCGGTGCAGCCGGAGGAGCTGATAGTCGACAACAACCGCTCGTCATTCAGCATCGAGGTCAGAAAGGAAATAATAAAAGTCCTGCTCGTCGAGTCCCTGCCCAGATGGGAGTACAGGTACCTCAGGAACGCCCTGATGCGGGATCCGGGAGTCAGAGTCAATACACTGCTGCTCCACCCCAGGCTCGGCCCCGGCGGAGGCAAGCAATACATACCACAATTCCCATCGAAGGATGAGATACTGGATTTCGATGTGATTTTCCTGGGCGATGTCGGGCTTTCACCCGACGAGCTGTCGGAGGGGCAGCTCTC
>JAFGFR010000041.1 GCA_016930955.1 Victivallales bacterium
ATTCGCTATTCGCGAATTGCGAATGCATCAAGACAAATTCTCTCAGTTTTTTTGTGTTTTCATACGGATACGTTTGGACGATCATAACACTTGCAAGCCGAAAACAGAACGGGGTCTGGCCACCTTAATATGCAATATTTTAGTACAAACACTTGATTAAAATGCTTCAAAATATATCTTAGCCGAAGAAAGTTAACCGAGGAATATGATTTTAAGGATTAAATTAGAAGAAATAAAAGGATAATCTAGCCCCCAAAATATAATACTTAAGCTAGCCAGACCCCGAATGTCCCTGAAATTTCCTCACGGATTCAGGTTCATATCAACTCGCATCCGTATCTCCGGAACTCCGGGTCGTCTGTCATCAGCGGAATGCCGGCGGAGATACTCTGGGATATCAGCATGCGGTCAAAGGGATCCTTGTGATGAAACGGCAAATCTTTCAAAAGAATCGCGTCGCTGACACTGAAATCAAGGGATTCGAACCCGCTTTTCTCAATCATATCCAAGGGATCGAAGTCAACCTTCAACTTGCCAAGTGAGGCCTTTATCATTATCTCGGCAATGCTGATTGAACTGACAAGCACTTTGTTTGACCGCCGCATAATCTCGACCCGCCTTGGCTTGTCAATTCGCCCCGGATCCGACAGCGACCATAGGAATATATGTGTGTCAACTATAAACTTCATCGCCCATGCCCATAGAACATCTCGTTGACCTGTTCATCTCCCTTGCAAAAATCTTCCGGGATGGTCAGTTTTCCCGACAGAAGCCCCAGCTTCCTTTTGCCGCCAGGTTTGTGGATCACCATATCCACCATTGGGTGATTATTTTTCGCAATGACAATCTTCTCGCCATGGCACGCCATGTCAATCAGCTTCGACAGATTGGCCTTTGCCTCGGCAACATTCACCGTCATGATACCAACCTCCTTAAATAACAACGGTACCCTCTAATCTCCAAGGTGCTCAACATGACCTACTTTATCACATATGATCAAGTTGGTCAAGTCTGTTGCAAGGAAAATCATAAAATTTTGGCCTTTTCCGGACAGCGTTCATGTCAAGTGCCGTATGAATGGGTAGTGCGCCCTCTCCCTTGCCGTTCACGAGTAAGCGTCAAACGACAATTAAAAATTATCTTGGCGACAATTTAAAATACCCATTGCGCCCCTCGCCCCCGTTCCGGCACCGGAACGGGGGCGGGGGGGCGATCGCGGAAAAATCTAACGGTTCTTCGCGTTCCAGACTTGAACTTTGCCCTCATCGCAGGTAATTTCCCTTCATGATGAAAAACAAAATTACTATCAGTCAGTATTTCTGCCGCAGTACTGATCCCAGTGTTTTTTTTGACTATAATAGTCCCTGCCTCCCCAGCAGGAGAACCCACTATTGAGGCACGGGAATTCAAGGATAAAGATGGGGGCACGTTGCTATATCGCATCCTGAAACCAGCCGGCTATGACTCAAAGATAAAATACCCATTGGTTCTCTGTCTTCACGGTGCAGGAGGACGAGGAGATGATAACCAGAGCAGAGGAACAGAAGCTTTCCGAGCCTTGAATAAAGTGCAAGCGAAATACCCCGCATTCCTGCTAACCCCGCAATGCCCAAAGGACAAGCAGTGGGTAAATACACCATGGGCAAAAGGATCATATTCATTAAACAAGGTTCCTATTAGTGATGAGCTGGCAATGGTCGTTCAGATCATGGACTCAGTAGAAAAGGAATTCAGCATTGATCCTGCCCGGATTTACGTTACCGGACAATCAATGGGTGGTTTTGGAACTTGGGATATCATTATGCGTTACCCGAAGAAATTCGCTGCTGCGATTCCAATTTGCGGTGGAGGAGATCCCAGTCAGGCAAAAAATATTGCTCATCTTCCTATTTGGACTTACCATGGAGATAAAGACAATGCTGTACCAATAGCGGGAACAAGGGAGATGGTTGAGGCACTCAAGAAGGCTGATGGTAATATTAAATATTCTGAATACAAAGATGGTGGACATAATATATGGGTCCGGGCATGGAAAGAAGAAGACCTTACTCAATGGTTATTCAACCAACAAAACAAATACATCGACAGCAATTAATAGAACGGGGGCTGGCCACCTTGATATGCAATATTTCAACTCGGGGTCTGTCCCTATAAACCGTTTTTAAGTTGTTGCCAATCAATATTATTAGGAGCCGACCCCGGCTTTTCGAAGTTGAGGCAGGATGCTCCCGCCGCTTTAGAGTTGCACGCCTTTCCCGACGATTGGCATGGCTGTTGATTCGTCAAATTGCGGCATGGTTGACAGTGGAGAGAGCTTATAGAGGATATATTTTTGAGAGGCGGGATGGTTTTTTCCTGTATTGTATCCTAGCGCAGCCAAATCTTTTTTGCTGACAATCGAGTAACCTGTAACCGAAAAAGAAAGCAGCGTGTCGTGTTTGCGCATCAAGATGAGACGGCACACGGAGCGGATATACTGACATTTATCGAGTTCCGCGTCAGTGACCGGATAATTGTAAAGGTTGTTCGCGACAATCCAATCCCGACAGCTCTTACGATATGTGCCAAGTAGCGTCACGGGAGATTTGTGAACTAGATATAGAGTTGATGGTTCGAAAAGCATTGGCTGGACATATCCGTCATGTGAGCGGACACCATGAAGCGTGACGTTTCGTCTTTTCCCGATCTGAGGGCTTGTCCCCTCTATTTTGTTCAGCAATGCAATGAGGCTGCGCCCCAGAGCCTCGGCGAGATTGACTGGCACTGCGTTTCCTATTTGCTTGTATTGGCTCATTACTGAACCGCAAAACTCCCAATCGTCAGGGAAGGTCTGGATTCTCGCATACTCGCGGACGGTCAACGGGCGAGTTTCCGAGGGGTGGCAGCGTCCTGTCTGATTTTGAGCTGGAGCGCAGGTTAATGTCAGGCTGGGTTCATCCCATGAGAGGCGTCGGCCAATGCCTGTCTTCCCTCCTCCCAGGTGGAAACTGCCTTTCAATAATTGCTTCTGCAGGTCTATTGGCAAATCCCTCCAGTATCCGCCCGGGGGGATCTTTGCAATAATGTCAGCTTTCCATTCTGTGTAGGATACTCCAGGAGACTTCGGGACATCATTTCTGAACAAATCTCCCTTCTTCAAAGCATCACGTACCGTATAAACCCTTTGCGCAGGAGATGGCCATTTGAAATCAGAAAGGTGGTTTGCCAAATCGTTTCTGATCCCGACAAGTGCGAGTCGTTCCCTTTTTTGCGGGACACGGTAAAATAGGGCCTTCAACACTCTAGGCTCGACAAGGGTGTATCCTAGATCCTTGATGACCGACTTTATTGCATCCATGGTCCTACCGTTGTCGTGGGTGAGCAAGCCACGTACATTCTCACCCAGGAAAACCCTTGGGAGCGTCTCGCGAATCACCCGTGCGAACTCAAAGAATAGAGTTCCCCGTGCATCCTCGAAACCAAAACGATTCCCAGCATACGAAAACGCCTGACAAGGGAATCCGCCAGAAACGATATCTATGTCCGTGAACTGCGTGAAATCAATTTGGGCGACATCACCTTCTATGACGTTCCAGTGAGGGCGGTTCTTTCTTAGCGTATCACAACTGTCGTGATTGAACTCGTTGAAGGCAACAGAATCGAATCCGGCATTTTCAAGGCCGAGAGCAAGTCCGCCTGCCCCCGCGAAGAGTTCAATCGAGCGGAATTTGCGCACGGGAACTATCTTCCTCTCCGTATCCCAGGCGGACGAGAGCATCCCCTGCACTTCTGGAAACTTGTGCAAATCCAACCAGCGATAAAGATTCTGTCCATCTACAGGTATCAGCTCGCCGTTTTTCTTCCACTTGCGGACAGTTTCTTTTGAAACTGAAAGGATATCGGCGACAAGACCTTGTGTCAGAAGTTCTTCATTGGCGAATTTTGAAGTCATCGAAACCCCGGTATTTTCCGAACGAAAACATGAACAATGTGTTGAGGATGTCTGCTCCCTTTGCTTTCAATTCTTTAAGGACTGAAATTTCGGCGATAGCCTGTGGATTCTCTGTAAGCACATCGTCAATAACAAGACCAATGACTGAGCAGAGATCGGCAAAGGCAGAGGTGTCACCAGTGACTATCTCGTAGAACCGGTCAATGGAAATGCGTCGCAGGCGTTCTTGCCTGTCACTGCGCAAGAGGAATTTATTAAGTTTCCAGGGGATGTCCTGGCTGGTTTTAGCTATAACCTCAACCAAGTAACATACCGCCTTGCTATTGCCCTCAACTAATCCACGCATTCGTGCATGTGTGAATCCCGCCGCGCTCGAGTTCATGGTGTTGTGTTTGTTCTTGAACTCGGCAAAAATGTTCATCTTATGGTTTTCCACATCCCACCCGTCTGCACCCGTGTCCGGGACTTCCCAACCATTGCCGATATACCTGAAGATGTTCTGATGGAAGTACCCAATCAGGTTTTCGTTAGTTTTGTTGAGTTGCCGAATGACCTCAGCGTCAATGACATCACCGATCTGGCGTCTATATACATGTGCATCAAATGTGAGCTTGATTGGGTCAACAATATTCTTGTGGAATTCGGCGAGCGTCATGCCGGTACGAAAACGTCTGACCGTGGCGAGTGTATGTGCCTTGAGGTCGTCGTCCTTTATGAATGAAAGGTTGTATCTGTTATTTACCCTCGCCATTTGCGGCTCCGCTAATAAGGATGTGTCTGTTTTTTGCCTTCATTTTCATCAGGAGGGACACTACCTTTTGTGAGGACAATTTCAAGTGCAAACGCAAAAAATCACGGTTTTTGCATGAAATCGCAGGGGGGGCGCACCTCCATTTTACTACTTTCGCGGCGTGGAGATCATTGAACTATAAAGCGCCGAAGGAGGTTCTATACAAAGGCTTATTATCAAAGATAAGCTACTCTAATATCCTGAAGGTGGTGTTTTGAGGATGCCGTTCCCGAATGTCATGGGTATTGGGTAAAAAGCGGCAAGACACTTCGGCCCCGAAGGGAGTGGGTGGTTTTGATGCGCTGGTTGGCAAAAAAAATCGGGGTCGGAATCGAAAGGGAATCAAATGGGATTCGGACACCTGTCTGCCGTGTCGGCACAGGCAGGCGAAAGATTTGACGGATACTGCGTGGCGATGGAATATGTCGGCTGAGCTTGCGGATATTCAATCCGGGAGGACGGGGGGGGATATGGACAAGATACTGTCGATAGCGATTCCGATACCGACCCCGACACCGATGGAAGAACAAAAAAATGCCAACAAATCATTTCCCCTGACGGCTGATTAGAGTCAAAAAAGGGCGCATCTCCCTGCGGGAGATTTTTAATGCGCATTTAAGAGCGGCTTCGCCGCAAGAGAATAAATTAACAACAAGTTGCACTTGAAACTTGGAGACAGGTTTGAGTTTATGATTTCCGTCTTCCGCCGTCTGTCGTCCGCCTTCCGGCATGGTGCCGCTTCAAATTCCCAAAGGTAAGGATATCTGTATTCCCTGTTCCAAACCGTTCCCTCGAGCGCGAATGCCACGGGGAGTTTTGAAATTGGTTCCATAATCTGGCGCCGGAGGATCAGATCACATATGGATAGAGGACCCTCAGGCCGGCGATATTTGAGAAATGTCGGTCGTTTGTGACAACGACGGCCCCCCTCTCGATTGCCTGCGCCGCTATCCATATGTCATTGACAGGCACGGGAGCGCCCTTTTTTCTCAGGGCATCCTTGATCATGCCAAAACACTCGCTAGTCTCACGGGTGACTTCGCCTGTCTCTACATTCGGTATGGCCAGAAACCGTTCGAGAATATCAATGTTTTCCCTGTAGCGAGTTCCGCCGCGGAACCCCGTCTCCAGCTCTCCAATGACGATTACAGATGCGATGACATGCTCCGCCACGGATATAGCCTTCAAGACCTCTTGGTCTCCGAGGAAAAGGGAGGTGAAAGCATTGGTGTCAAGAAGGATGGTTCTCATTCCCAGTCCTTCGAATCAATAGTTTGAAGGTCTGATACCGCCTGATTGAACTCTTGAAGGTCCTTCTGCGACCATACGCCGGATAATTCCTGGAATGCCTTGCTGCGATCCTCCGACCGGGAGGATGTGGAGACTCCGACAGACCCCGAAAGCAGCTCCTTGAGGGTACGATTGATGCTCTTGTTCTCTTTACGCGCCTTGACACGTATGCGCTTTTCTGTTGTCGGGTCAAGCGCATGTATGGACAGTGTGGTCATCGTTCAATCTCCTGTTTGATGCATTTATCAGTCAATATACATCAACACTACATCATGACAATACGATTTCAAGCGAGCTCTCTTTGAATTTGCCGTCTCCGCTCAACCTTATCCGGAATACAGACGGATTTACGAGATCAACACGGAGACTCTTCTTGTTCTTAAGACTAATTGTCTTGTTTTGGCGACAAGGCATAATACGATACCTCTTTTTAGGGTTTCTCTGTTATCTCCAGCCTTTATTATCTTGGCGTTTACTGGCCGGCGGGTTCGCAATTGACCCGATACCACCAGGTCAATTCCTCGTTGTATTTCGCGGCTCCAATATTCCGACTCACAGGGGGATAGAGGAACATCACGGCCATCATGGCCGGTTGAATAGGACTTGTGCGCAGCATCGTACTGAACCTGTAATTGGTTCCCGGCTGAAGATAGAGACTGACTTTCTCCCCATGCGTTGTTGTTAAGGTGAAACTGGGGGTGGCAGGGTCAGCGGAAGCCTCGATGTCTTGGTCAAAAATCACATTGCCGCCACGGAAGTCGCCATGTCGTCCATCCGAGATGGCAAATGATGCGGCGCCGTCCTCCGCATCCCAGTACATAACCTGCATCATGGTGACGTGTCCGTTGCGTGCTTGAAGGTCTCCCGGTTGAACCCATGAGACGTTGACCAGATTCCCTGTGGCATCTGTCATTTCATGGGTGAGTTTCAGCGGGACCACCGTATCCCCGACATCAAACTCCACTTGCTGGATCCCTTTCCATGTGCCATCCTTGAGTTCGCCCGCAACCTTTGACTGCCGGTTCGCATAAAATGCCTCATACTCTTTCCCAAAGACGGTGATATAAGGCGCCACATGGTAAATCGGCTTGCTCTTTTCGACCCCGAAATTAAGATCGGTATCCCCTGCGTGGAGTGTAAGCGCCGATGAATTTCGCACTTTGAATGCGTTCCCGACCCTATCGACAGAGACTTCGCTTGCCTGTTTGTCCGGTTCAATTTGTCCCGTGACCGCCACGAGCACAAAACGCGTCAGCATGGCGTCTGTTTCAAATGCGATGGTATCAATCACTTTTCCCGGATGAGGATTATCCCATGCGAAGCACGAGACATAGCGTGTCTGTTTGACCATTATGAAATCCGCGGTGCCTTCAGCTTTGTACGTGTGATAGGTGTTTACCACCGGCACCAGCAATGCATTGGGCAGAGGCTTGTTCGACCACCAGTCGGCAATGTTTACCTCGTTGACAACAGGTACTTCCACAGTACTCTTATCAGCGTACTTCACCACATATTTCGCAGATTCGCCGGCCCAGGCGCAGGTGTGCAGGAAATAAAGTTTCGCGGCTTTGTGTCCAACAGGAATGCCGTTTACACTCTTAGGCAATGAATTCTTCTTACAGCCAAGCAGAAGAACACTTTTCCCGTCATTGCGGATTGGATCAATCACATCGAAAGGAATGAACCGATCGGTGAAAAGCTGCATGCCCACGGGCATCCCGCGCATGTCGTTGGTTGAACCTTCGTCAGTCCACCCCCCCTTGCCGTTTTCCGGCGCATCGTCTGCAAATCCCATGTTGGCGAATCGTCGAAGATCAATCTGGAATGTGTTGGCTGGGTCCACAGGGACCAGGCCGCCGGTGGGATCAACCTTGATTCCAAGATTGGTCGCCAGGATGCTGAGCAGGCGGATGGTACGGGTGGCTGCATCCAGCGAGAGAGGTTTGTCCCAGCGGATTGTGCTGAGAATCAACTGGCCGGCTTCCACCTTTGTGGAGGTCAGAACACCGCGAGCACCATTTCCGATCAGATTGACCCCCGAAGTATTTGTCAGCATGACATCAGCCACGGACCTGTCATAGGCAAACCTCATGTCCGCCATTTGACCTCCGCCTGTCGACATGGATATGTCTTTGGTCCAGAAGAACATGCCGTTATTCACACCTTGAAGCAGCGGGGTTTTCGCCCAACTTGGCGTCTTGGACAACGGGAGATCATCCCGTGAGCATTTTTCTGCGGCAAGCGCCAACCCCAACTGTTTTCCAAGTTTGCTGACCTGATCGGTCGTTGAAAGCCCATACACAAAAACGGTTCCGCCTGTTTTCAGCCGCTGCAGCAGGGCGGCGGAGTCAATCGAGTGAAGGGCACTGGCATGGACGAAAAACACGGATTGGCCGGCTGCCCCGATGGTGGACGAGGAAACCGGAGTCATGGCGACACCGGCCTGCCGCAGCAGTGCGACACCATCCATGTCATCACCGGCGACCAGGCCCGCTGTTTCGAGGGGCCGGCCGACTTCTTTGTCCATGGCATAGCTTAGCAGGTTGCGGAACAGGATATCCGCCACTGGCTCACGCCCGAGCTTCTCGGTCAGCAGAACCTGGCAACCGATGATCGAACCCTTGCCTATGAAAAACTCGATCATGGGGGAGTAAACCAAGCCATCAGGACCGCCGGCCATCAGCAGCGGCACGAAATTGCCGGAGCAGGGAATAAGGTAATTGTTCAGCGAGACCACATTCCAGTCTAGAAGTTTTTCCCGATCGCCGCGCCAGAATTTGAAGTCGTCGCCTTTCAAGCCTTTGAACAGGGGAGACAACGGAGCAGCAATAAAGGCGATGGTCGAATCCGTAGAGTTGCCGATCAGCGGTATGCGCGCCGGAATCCAGTTCGGCGTGTCTTGCTGCCGCAACAAGACGATGCGCCTGCCCATGCGGGCAAACTTCACAAGCTCTTTTCCTGTCAAAGCCTCCTGATCTGTCAGTGCATCCGGCCCTATCATCAGGACTGACCCCTTCGCTGGGGCTTCCAGTGTTTTCAGATCCTTCACAAGCGTGTGCTCGACACCGAATTTGCCAAGAGCCTGTGCCAACGCCCCGGACGGATCGAAAACCAGCGGGCGAACGCCAGTCCAGTGAAGTTTGTCAGTTCCTTTGGGGAATATCCCGACCTTCTGTGGATGGCAGGTTCAAATGACGGGAATTTGGCCATCTGAAATGACGGGGCGGATTTCTTGTTTTTCCTTCTTTCGGTCTTTG
>JAFGFR010000042.1 GCA_016930955.1 Victivallales bacterium
CGTAACGGGGAGATTCCACGCGACTGATGAGCACCTCTTCGGTCAGCGATCGGTCCGGCGTCGTCAGTGTGACAGACCGGGTGTTGTCGAGGGTCTCAGACTGGATGCCGTATCCGTCCGGTAAGCATTGGTGAACGCCCTGCACTTCGTACAGGATGTCGCCCCCCAGGAACTCCGTGATCCGAAGCCAATCAAGAGGGTTTGCCAGGAGCACTTCCGGGAGAAAGCCCGGCAGGTTGTTTTCATTGGTAATGTGCACACAGACAGGCATCCATGCCGGGGACCCGCCGGAGAGCACGGCCATCAGATTGTCCTTCGGGGTCGTCATACATCCTCATGCCGAACGACAGGGTCACTTGCGGCCATGAAGCGCAGCGTAGTCCATCCTGGTGAATGGACTGGTTCGAATCCGGGTTCTCTCTCGCCAAGCCGCCAAGATCGCCAAGGAATCTCTCATTCGGGTAGAACGTTGACCGTACGAGTGATGCCACGCTTCATCATCTCCTCACCAAAGTCCAGCAGGTAACCGAAACAACAATCGTGCTCGGAATCGTCAAGATGGCTTTCGGCCATCAGGCCTCCTGCAGCAGTCTTTTCATGTACTTTCGGGTGAACACACCTGATGCGAGGCTCTTCCGCAAAATGCGCCACTCGATCTTTCTGACGATCCATGAGACAGGTGTCAGCCGGTAGTATACCGGGCAATTCCGTATGTGCCTGAAATCCTCGAGGTCAACCAATGCGAACTCTTTGGACTTGTTCTTTACGGCGATATTCTCGGATATCCAGTGCGGGAAGAAGTAGTCGCAGTAGCGCATCTTCCTGACGGATCTGGCTATGTTCTCCATTATGCCTCTCCTTCTGACGTCGAAATCTGCCAGTATTGGAGGGGGCATATTGTATTCCAGGAGGTTTTTGAGTATGATGAATCCCGGTGGGTACTTGAAAAGCACCATGCACTGGTGTGCCTCCTCATCCACTGCCTGGGCGGCGACGATCAGGGGTGTTATGTGCAGGTCCGGGAGGTGCTTGAGCACTCTCAGCTCGTCCATCAGCTTGCCGAAATATTTCCCGCTGGCCCTCTTCAGACGGTACTTGGACTTGTTCAGCTTGATGTACATTGTGGAATAGCGGTGTCTGGCGCCGAGGGAGCAGATATCCCTGACGAGCCTGCACTCGCAGTCGATGTCTTCCTCTTTGAGGTTCCAGAAGGAGCTGGAGTCCGCCAGGCCGGCGGCGGCGAAGGTCTTCCTGCAGAAGTCTGACTCCCAGCTCATGCTAACGCTGTTTTTCATTCTCCCGCTCCATGAACTTGAACAGCGCCTTCGGGTCTGGCGACTCGGATATCTTCTTGAACATCCTGAATCCCTCGCCGTATATCGGGTCGGGGTTTTCCTGCATCCTCATGTTCATCTCCGGCCTGCCGTAGAGGATGTTCACACGCGAGGCGACGAACTCGGCCCAGCCCTCCTTGACCTTCAGATCGTCTATCTGGGGATAGAACTTCTGCATCCAGTCGTGCGCGAGCTCGTGTGCGGCGACCTCTCGGAAACGGTTCTCGGGTATCCCGAACAGGAAATATATCTTGTGGCTTTCGCCCTTCACCTCCTCGTCGGTGCGGCTCTCCGTCTTCCCTAGGAACGTGGTCGTGGTCGTGGTGCTCTCGACCATTTGCTCGAACCGGTAAAGCCCGAGCTCGATGCCCTGGGCCTCGTGTGTTGTCTTGCCCTTGAGCTCGTCCTGCGGCACCAGGCTGTACTCGATAGGGTTGTCGGTGCCCAGCCCAAGTTTTTCTCTCATCAGCGCACGAACTTCCTCGGCGATATCCCTCGCCGCAGCCAGATCGTTCACCGATGTCCTGTTGCAGGCCTTGCATATGTGACGCCCGTCGGCGAATCTCCCGAAGTCACCGGGCATGCCGCAGGAAAAGCACCTGGGAAGCGCCGCACACTCGCTGCAAAGGAATTTTCTCCCAGTCCCCCTCTTGACCCCGCCGTTAGACCTCTTGCCGCAATGGCTGCATCTGGGCCATTTTGACTGCTGGCATTTTTCCGAGCAGAAATGTTCCCCCCCGCTTGAGAATTTCGCCGGCCGCCCGCATACTGCGCACTTGGGCAAGGTCCTTTCGTAACAGGCTTTCGAGCAGAACATTCTCCCCGAGTTGTCCTTGATGTACCTGCCGCTGATCCGCTTCCCGCACACGCTGCAACGCGGCTCGGCGGCGACTGCGCTGAAGACAGCCAGACCTGAATCCCCTGAAAGCATCCCGAATGGCTGGCCGGCGACAAGCGCCAAAACCGTCAGGCTTACAAGAAAGCACCTACGAAACATATCCAGGGCCTCGTTTCAATACTTGAGCCAATCCAGACATTGGCTCCCTTGATTCCTTCACGAGCTTTCACCTAAAGCTCTGACCACGACCCCCGCCTCCTTCAAAAGCCTCATTGAGGTTTCGTCAATCGAGTACCGCGCTCTGTAAACCACTTCCGATATCCCGGCGTTTATTATCATCTTGGCACAAAGCAAACAGGGGCTGAAGGTCGTGTACAACGTCCCTCCCCTGACCGATATGCCGTGATAGGCCGCCTGAACTATCGCGTTCTCCTCGCCGTGACTGCATACACACTCCCCCAGATTCTGGCCCGACGGGACATCCGAGGCACATCGGGGGCAACCGCCGTCGCAGCAATTCTTTATTCCCCTGGGAGTGCCGTTGTAGCCGGTGGAGATAATCCTCCGGTCCTTTACGATAACTGCGGCGACATGCCTCCGCAGACAGTTGCTCCGCGAGGCCACCACCTCCGCGATATTCAAAAAATACTCGTCCCAGCCAGGACGCACGGATGAAGGCAAATCAGCCATCGGATACCCTCCGCCCGATCTGTCCGACGAGAAGGCGACCGCGTCACTCGCCGTAAAGCATCATGCTCATTATGTCGGGCGCAATACGGTACAGCAGCTCCTCGGAAATGTCAAGTACCTGATCAGCCGTGGTGCATTTGAGCGCCTTATCGAGGACTTCCTCGGCATCGTGGAAGTGCATTCTTCGGATCATGCGCCTGATAGGGCCAATCGAGAGAGCGCTCATGCTCAGCTCGTGTACACCCATACCCACCAGCAGTGGCAGATATCTCGGGTCCGCAGCCATCTCCCCGCACACGCTGACCCAAATGCCACTTTTCTGCGCCGCCTTGACCGCGAAATAAATAAGTTTCAACACTGAGGGGTGTGAAGGCTGGTAGAGGTAAGAGACCTTCTCGTTGTTCCTGTCCACGGCCATTGCATATTGCACAAGGTCGTTCGTCCCGATGCTGAAGAAATCAAACCTCTCGGCAAGCTGCTCCGCGATCAACGCTGCGGATGGAGTCTCCACCATCATCCCGATCTCGATCTCGTCGTCGAAATCCACCCCGTCGGTCAGCAGGTCGTCCTTTACTCTCCCGACCAGCCCCATCAGCTGCCCCGCCTCGTCGTCGCAGACGACCATCGGGAACATTATCTTGACATTGCCGAACGCGCTGGCCATCAGTATGGCCTTTACCTGCGTATACAGCAGCTGCGGGTAGTCCATATGCAGCCTTATTGCCCTGCAGCCGAGGAAGGGGTTCGGGTCTATATGCAACGGCACGGAGCCACCCAGCTTGTCACCGCCTATGTCAAAAGTCCTCACAACCAAAGGATAGCCCTCGAGCTCTGAAACAACCTTTTGGTAAATCCCGAACTGCTCCTCGAGCCCCGGGGGGATGTCACGGTTCAGATACAGGTATTCCGTACGGAAAAGCCCCACCCCCGCCGCGCCATACTTCTTCGCTATCTCGATATCCTCTGGAAGCTCTATGTTTGCCGCGAGCTGTATGCGGAAACGGTCCAGCGTCTCGGGGCGCAGACGGTTTTCCTTGAGTATATCCTCCTGTATCTCGGCCTCCCTGCTCTCGCGCAGTGCGTAGTATGCAAGGGTCTCCTGTGTCGGGTTTACTATCAGCACGCCCTTATACCCGTCCACGACTACTATGTCCCCGTTCCTGATGGAAAGCATCTCGGGGCTAAGGCCGACAACAGCGGGGATCGCCATGGTCCTCGCCATTATGGCGGTGTGCGATGTCCTGCTGCCCACCTCGGTGGCAAATGCCAACACGTTGTCGCGGTCGAGGCCGGCGGTCTCCGAGGGAATGATGTCATGGGCAAGTATGACCCGCGGTCCCGGAAGATGGTCGTATTTCACCTGGGCGCCGCCACGCAGGTTCAAAAGGACTCTTGATGAAACGTCCTGGATGTCCGATGCCCTCTCCCTTATGTACTTGTCGGGGATATTGGATATCGCCTCGATGAACTTGTCCGTCACACGTTTGAAGAGGAAATCGCAGTTCCTCATCTCAGTCCTTATCGCGTTCTCGACCTCGTCGTTGATCAGCTTGTCCTCGGTTATCAGGAGATGTGCGTCCAGAATCTTGGTGTGCTTCTCGGGCAAGGCCTCGTCCAGATGCTTGCGCAGCTCCAGTATCTGAGTCCGTGTCTTGTTCAAGGCGGCGCGGAACCTCTCAATCTCGCCCTCGACCTCCGATTGACTTATCTCGTACTCATCAACGACAGGGAGGAGTCCAAGCATCACCAGAGCAGCTCCTATGGCCGTCCCCGGAGACACAGGCAGCCCAGTGTAGGTCTTCTCCTCTCCGCGTGCCATGGCATCCTCCTAGTTCTCGTCAAATTTTCGAATTTCTATCAGATTGTGGAGGGACTCCCTGGCCTTCTCCGAGTCACTTCCGTCCGCGACGATCCTCAGGCGGCTACCCTTTCCAGCCGCCAGCATCAGCACCCCCATCAGACTCTTCCCGTTGACCTCCGCACCATCCTTCAAAATTTTTATATCGCACTCGAACTGCGACGCAGCCTGCACTATCATTGAAGCAGGTCGCGCATGCAGCCCAAGAGAATTCCGTATTTCCACCTCAAACTCAACTCTCCCGTAAGTCTTTCCCGAAACTCGATTTAAAAAGCTCATAATGGCGCAATATATACCTGTTGAGGTAATTTCAAAAGTATTTAATTAAAATTGAGCTAGAAATAGCAGATAGAAAGTTCATATTAACCTAAAACATCAAATAGGAAGC
>JAFGFR010000043.1 GCA_016930955.1 Victivallales bacterium
AATAATTTTCAAAAGCCGGAGAAGTGGACAGTCACGGCGGATAGTGATTGAATTACGGCTCTCTTTTGCTTAAGTTGGGGGGCATTCTCTGCGGCCCCCCCCTGTGCGCGAACACTGGCCTCCTCAGAGGATCGGCAGCACGGATCGCCTCCGCGCGGGCAGTGAGCACATGCGCTATCTGGACATTGTCCATGAAATAGCGCCATGCGGCACATTGCGGCCATGACTGACTCGATGCCAGACGCTCAGGAACGACGTCATCCCAATCGGCATATCGGCAATTCCAAGCACGATTCAGAGCATCAAGATCCTTGTATTTTCCTTTCAGCCAGCGGCGGTAGTGGGCAAGGGTGTTGGGACAGTAGCAGACGTGCCGTCCGACAAGCCCTTCCGCCCAGTAGCCTATCTCCTGCCAAGTGTTCCATACCACCAGATTTTCAAAACGCCCCAGTGTTGCCACTGCAGCCCGGATGAACCTCAACTGGTCGGCCATCGCCTTTTCGTGATCATAGCAGGGCCCCGGCTTGCCGTCGCAAGGCAGTGTAGTTTGCGCCTGATATGCAATGACAAGCCCATCTCGTCCAACCATGCGGCAATCCGGATGTTTCCTGTATAGCCAGGAAGGCGCCTGCTCGCAGGTGAATCCAAGGTAGACCCCCATGTCCAGCTTGGCGGCATGGCCTATGAGTTCCTCGTAGCGTGAAAAATCATAGCAGCCCTCCGACGGCTCGTCTATCATCCAGTGCTCCTGGAGCTTGATGAGATTGAAACCCTGCTTTTTCAGGATTTCCATGTCAGATTTCATTTCGGCCATCGGCGGCATGGGCTCCCGGCACAGATGCGAACCCAGCGGAAACAGGTTTTCAAATTTTTTCCTGTCCATAGTGATTCCTTTCCCTATTCAGACCATTTGCTCACATATTCCAAGATGCTCATTTTCATTTTCTTATACTGTTAAAGCTGTCTTGTTTTCAGTCAAGCCTGCGGAGAACCGTGCTGCCTGCAGGAAACGCCCCAGGAGCCAGTCATAGGAGTCAAAGCCCCATTCAGCGGCCTGACAGAGCAAGGTAATAGGCTTACCGATGCGGCTCTTTTTTCGACTGTGTCTTTTCTTGTCGTGAAATCAATGTCCCGACATTTGCCCCAGCTCGATGAAGCGCCGCACCCGGGCCAGTGGGGTGCTGGGCGTTATTGGGCTTCCAATGCTGCATGCATGCGTTCCTTGCTGGTCATCATAAATTTCTCCTCTTATTCTTTGAAATACTCCCTGCAATTCACCTATCATATATCGGATGTCAGTTCTATGCCATGCCCATTCCTGCAAAAAACATGTCTGGAAATGCAATTCTAACGGGTCTTGTTTTGATGACTAACCGTCTATTCGATTGGCTCTATGGTTGTGTGGCTTTTGCGAATCTCGCACGTGAGTTAAGGTCCTTTTTGATCTGGATATCTTTGAACTGGTTGTTTTTCAGGATTGAAATAATTTTTTTCTTCTGCTCGGGTGAGAACTCCAGGATCAAGGTTCCGCCATGTGAGAAGTGGGCGGGGGCTCCCTCGACTGTCAGCCGGATCAGCTCGAGTCCTTCCTCTGCGCACACCAGCGACGTCGCGGGCTCGAAATCCCGAACCTCGCGTTCAAGCCCTTCATAGATTGCCGATGAGACATAAGGAAGGTTGGCCACGATCAAATCGAATTTATAGCCCGCAGGCAGGGCATCGAAAAGGTTGCCTCTGAACAGACGGATGTTGTTTTCACCATATTTTGCGATGTTCGCACGGGCATATCCGAGAGCATGCTCGCTGATGTCTGTCGCCATGACCATGCACCCTGGCATCTCCAGCGCGATGGATATAGATATCGCCCCGCTGCCAGTGCCGAGTTCGAGTACACAAGAGCCACTGCTTATTTCTTTGAGAGCCAGGTCCACCAGCATCTCCGTCTCGGGGCGTGGGATCAGCACCCCCGTGCCTACCGAGAGCATCAGATTCCTGAAAGGTGCCTCGCCTAGGATGTACTGCAGTGGCTCGCCTCCGTCGCGGCGCGTGACCATTGATGATATACTGTCGGTCTCATCCTCGGAAAGTTCACGGCCGTCATGCAGAACAAGCTCCAATCTTGGAATCCCGAGGACTTGTGAGATAAGCACCTCGGAATCTTCCCGACTGACGGAAGGGTGTCTGATCATGGTCTCACGTCTGTAGTTGCCAAGTCGCAAAATAAACGCCTCGTGTAAGCAGGGGGTTCATCGAGAGTTCGATGCCTGTTCCAGGAGCTGATCTTGGCTCTCAGGACTGGCTCGCCTCGCGTATCAGGTTGGTGAACTCCTCTTTGCCGATTTCCTCGAGCTTCTTGCCCATCGAGCCGAGTTTCTCGTTGAGCTTTATTGCTGTCTCGGCCATCTTGTCGTGGGTCTCCTCGGATCCCCCGAGCAGAAGAAAATTCTCGCCCTTCGTGATCCTGCGGTGCTCGTCCTTGCAGTCCAGCCCTACGCCAAGCAAACTCGCTTTCCCCCCTCTTCTATCATTCATTTCTTCCGGTAACTGCATGATCCTCTTATTCCAAGATAAAAATACAAAAGCCAATACATGTTCTGCACTTGCCAGACGCTTAGTGAGCCACCCACACGACGAACTAATCTACCTTGAAAAGCTTCTCTTTCAACACTGTCGGGGAAAAAAATGGCCCCCTTGAAATTATTTGTTGTCGTGCTATTGTCAGGCGCGTTGCCCCCGAATGCATTGGGGCATGGTCGTAACGGGATAACGGGAGGATGACAATGCTTTTCACTGTTTCCAGATCGGGATGGGTGCCGCTTGCCGGCCTGTTTTGTATCATTTGCACGTCATATTCGGCTCGAGCGTCCGATGTGCTCAAGGGCGACGAAATCTCGCTTTCACCTTCCGCGAGGAAGATACTGGAGGAGAAGCTGGCATCGTATCCGCAGTTTGATCCCAAGGCCGCTGCGGTCGAGGCGCGCAAGACTTATCCGTTGGTGAAGGAGGGCACGGATGTCGAGTTGCGCTACCGCAACAGGGAGGCAAAGGGTAAGTTCTACGGGTTCACTCCGGATGGCGCGCTGAAAATTGGAACCACAAAAATCGTCAGGATAGACCTGAGCGACGAGCAGCTTTCCAAATTCGACCCGGAAATCAATAAGAAAATGCGCAGAATGTTCGTCGACAGGCAGCGTGCCGGATATAATGCCGACAAGATGATGTTCAACCAGGAACTTTTGACTTCTCTGAGAAGCCGGTATCCCTTGGCTCCCGACAGGATTTACGAGGGGGTTTTCAGGAAACTTGAGGATAAAGATATGGCCGACAAATGCGCGAGGGAGCTTCTGGAGCTTTACGACGCGTCGTTGCCGATTGCCGATGGCGAGACCCAGAGAGACCGCCTGAGGAGCATATTGCTTGACTATGTTCAGAAGCGCGAGGATTTGGTTATAGAAGGGTATCATGTGGTATCTTTGGCCGGGCGTGCGAGGAGGCAGGAGGAGGAGCGTCTGCGTGAGGAACGCAGGCAGCAGAAGCTGGCTGCGAGGATAGTGTATCCGCGTGCCGCCACGCCCGTGTTCGAGCCTGATGGCGGGGTGTTTCAGATAGACAAGGCTGTTGCGATGAGCAGCTCCACCCCTGGTGCTGAGATTAGGTACACCGTGACAGGTGAACCTCCAGATGAGGACTCTTTGTTGTACACCGAGCCGGTGGTGTTGAAGATGAACCAGAGGCTCAAGGCTGTGGCATTTCATCCAGAGTACAACGACAGCGACTTTGCGGTGATGGCACCTTGGGACGGCAGGGGGCTCTTCGGGGCATACTTCAAAAAGGTGAATTTTACTGATCACACTGTCGTGCGTCTTGACAGGCAGGTTTCCTTTGATGTTGCCCATGATCCGCTGCCCGAGGGGATAAACAGGCATTACTATTCGGTTCTGTGGACAGGCCGGATTATCCCTCCGGAGAGCGGGGAGTATACCTTCTATCTTTCGGGTGACGATGGAGTCAGGATGTGGCTGGCAGGGAGGCTACTCATTGACGGTTGGTTCCATCAGGCGCGCAAGGAGTATAAGGAGACCGCAAATCTTGTCGCCGGGAAGGCCTACGATATCAAGCTGGCGCTGGTAGAGCTCACCGGGACATCGTCAATCATGTTGGAGTGGAGCTCTGACACGATCTCCAGACAGGTTGTCCCCACCAACTGCCTGCAGCCCATGGGAGCTGAGACCGAGAACCTCAGAAAGTGGAACCAGAAGAGTGGCGACGAGTATGTCAACAGGACCAGGATGGTCAATCCTGGCAGCCACCAAGGCAAGGTGCAGCTCCACAGCTACAACACCGAGGAAATCAAGAGGGAAGCATTCGAGCAGATGGGGTTGCAATGAACGACAAAGACAAGAAGGTGTTGCTGGGGACTGTGATTGCGGTAGTTATTATTGTGGTCATTGGTTTGCTGCTGCTTTTCACGTGCAGGGACAATGACGGTCTTGTTGTCGAGGATGTTGCCCGGGAGGCTCCCCGTCTTGCCGAGCCTGAAAAAGAGGAGGATTTGCCTGAGTTCATAGAGAAGAAGGAGTTCTATCCCGAGGGCGAGGTCAGCGCGGGTTACTATGTGTACAGGGTGAATCCCGACATCAGGCACAAGAAGTACACCGGCTACTACCGCGGCGGGAAAAAAAAGATGGAGTACGAGTACAAGGACAACTCCAAGGAGGGGCCGCTAGTCTTCTGGTACGAGGACGAGAAGAAGGCCATGGAGGGTGCATTCCTCAACGACAAGCGGCACGGGGAGTTCAAAGAATACCACCCCAATGGCAAACTGAAACTGGTGTACGGCTACAATGAGGGGGTGCTTGAGGGTCCTTGGACAGAGTACTACGACGACGGCGAGAGCAAGATGATAGAGAAGTCCTTCAAGGAGGGCTTGCTTGACGGCAGCTTCATCCGATACACCCTGGCAGGGGAGAGGAAGGAGCAGACTTTCTACAGGGAAGGCCGCATAGTGCGTCCTGCCACCGCGGAAAGCGAATAGAAACATTGTGTTTTATTGCCCCGGGGAATAATGACATGAGATATGTTTTGGCTCTGGATCAGGGGACCACAAGTTCCAGGGCGGTACTTATTGACCATTCTGGAAGCGTTGCGGGCATGTGCCAGAGGGAGTTCCGGCAGATATTTCCCCGCCCCTCCTGGGTGGAGCACGATCCTGAGGACATCTTCAACTCTCAAATCGATTGTGCCAGGGAGGTGCTGGAGACCTCCTGTCGCGATGGCGACGAGGTCGTTGCATTGGGGATAGCCAACCAGCGGGAGACTCTGGTTGTATGGGACAGGCACACAGGGAAGGCTGTGTACAATGCAATCGTGTGGCAGTGCCGGCGGACGGCGGAATTCTGCGATTCATTGAAGCAAAAAAACTTGTCTGATGATATTCACGCCAGGACGGGCTTGGCTGTGGACGCATATTTCAGCGGGCCGAAGATCAGGTGGATACTCGACAATGTCAGTGGGGCGCGTGACGCGGCCATGGGGGGCGATCTTCTTGCCGGCACTGTTGACTCGTGGCTTTTGTGGAGGCTTACCGGCGGCAAATCACATCTCACCGACTATTCGAACGCGTCGAGGACGATGCTCTTCAACATCGTGACTCTAGACTGGGACGATGACTTGCTTGAGCTTATTGGTGTTCCGCGGTCCATGCTTCCTGAGGTCAGGCCATCTATCTTTGACTTCGGTTCCACCGATCAGGAGATACTCGGAAGGGTCATCCCTGTAGGGGCATTGATCGGGGATCAGCAGGCTGCGCTTTTCGGCAACCTCTGCCTGGAGCCCGGAACAGTAAAGACAACATACGGCACCGGGGCTTTTGTGCTGGCGAATACTGCCGACAAGCCGCTTTTCTCGAGAAACGGGCTGCTCACCACTGTGGCATGGGGTATGGACGGCAAGGTAAGCTATGCGCTCGAGGGCAGCGTGTTCATGGCCGGGGCGACGATTCAATGGCTCAGGGACAGCCTGGGGTTGATAGGCGATGTTGCCGAGACGGAGAAGCTTGCAGCCTCTGCAGGGGACTCGCAGGGTGTTTATCTGGTGCCTGCATTCCAGGGGCTCGGGACGCCCTATTGGAGCATGGATGCGAGGGGTGCAATCCTTGGGATGACCCGTGGGACGGGTCGTGGGCATATTGTCCGGGCGGCATTGGAAAGCATTGCACACAGTGTTCAGGATGTGCTGGAGGCAATGGAGGACTCGGGGATAGAGATACGGGATATTCGTGTTGATGGCGGTGCCTCGAGTAATGACGTGCTGATGCAGATGCAGGCTGACTTCTCGCGTGTCCCGGTAGTCAGACCCTTGTCGACAGAGTCCACCGCTATCGGCGCGGCGTATGCTGCGGGCTTGTCCTCCGGTTTCTGGAAGGATGCCCGTGAGCTCGGTACAATCAAACACAATGACATAATTTTCCGCCCGGAGATGGGCGAGGAGTGTCGGGAAAGGTTGCGGAATGGCTGGAAAAATGCGGTGTCCAGATGTCTTTAGAGCCAACAAAGCCAATTTCAACAAATCATTGCTGAATGCGGCGCCGCCTTTACGGTTGGTGCCGGCAAAAAGGAGATGAAATGTCATATTCAGATCAGTACAAGGACTGTGTCTGGGCGGATTTCAAGACGCTTGAGAGATTCATGGTCGAGGTGTTGGCCGCCCTCGATGTCCCTCGAGGCGATGCCGAGATTGTCGCGGATGTTTTGATATCCGCCGACAAACGCGGGATCGACTCGCATGGAATAGGTCGGTTCAAGCCGATCTATATCGACCGTCTTGAGAACAAGACGCTTTCGCCGATCACCCGGATCGAGATTGTAAAAGATACTCCGGCCACCGCGGTGCTTGATGGGAACAACGGTTTCGGGCATGTGATCGCCCGCAAAGCCACCGAGATGGCGATTGACAAGGCCAACAAAAACGGGATTGCCATGACTGTGGCGAGGAACACGACACACTACGGGATTGCGGGCTACTATGCGCTGATGGCCGTTGCGAGAGACATGGTCTGCATCACCGGGACAAATGCCCGCCCGTCCATCGCGCCGACATTTGGTGTGGAGAACATGTTGGGGACGAATCCTTTGACCATCGGCATGCCGACTGACGAGGATTTCCCCTTTTTGATAGACTGCGCCACCTCGATAGCGCAACGGGGGAAGATCGAGGCGTACGAACGCACGGGTCGGAGCGTCCCGGAGGGCTGGGTCGTCGGCTCGGACGGAAAAGCGCTGACCGAGCCTTCGGAGATCCTTAAACGCCTCACGGCAGGCACTGCGGCACTTGCCCCGCTAGGTGGAATTGGGGAGGAGAGCGGCGGGCACAAGGGATATGGCTACGCCGCGGCGGTGGAGATACTCTCCTCGGCGCTACAGGACGGCAAGTTCATGAAGGCACTTTCCGGTTCCGATGCAGACGGGAAGAAGACCCCAATCCCGCTGGGGCACTTCTTTATCGTCATCAATCCGGAATTCTTCCTCGGCAAGAGCATATTCAAAAAAATCGCCGGCGACATCTGCCGCGAGCTGCGAAATTCGCAGAAACTTCCTGGCGCTGAAAAAATCTATACTGCCGGCGAGAAGGAGCACGATGCATGGCTATACCGGAAGACGCATGGATGCCCTGTGCCTCAGGCGCTGCAGAAGGAGCTTACATCGCTGCGATGCAAACTGAAGGTAAACGTCGGGCTGCCCTGGGACTGAACGAGGATTTTTTTTGGAAATGATTTTTTGACATGGGATTCGACCGCGACAGCATGATATCCGAGGACATCCTGCCGAGAGGCCTGTCCAATCAGTTGGTGATACAGGCGATGCGCGAGGTGCCCAGGGAGTTCTTCGTGCCGGAAGTCGTCAGACGCTCTGCATACTGTGACTCCCCGCTGCCGATCGGCAGAGGGCAGACAATCTCGCAACCCTACATTGTTGCCCTCATGACCGAGCTGCTACAACCCCGGGAGGGCTCGAGAATCCTCGAGATCGGCACAGGCTCGGGGTATCAGGCCGCAGTGCTCTCGCGGATCGTCAAGAGCGTGTACAGCATAGAGATCATACCCGAGCTTGCCCAGGACGCACAGCTTCTTTTCCTCGAGCTGGGATACGGGAACATTCATGTCAGGATTGATGACGGCGCCGACGGCTGGCCTGAGGAGGCTCCCTTCGACGGGATCATCGTCACCGCCGCCGCCCCGACAGTTCCTGATGACCTGAAAAAACAGTTGAAGATCGGAGGGCGGCTTGTCATCCCCATCGGACAGCCCGGAGATGTCCAGCAGCTCGCCGTAATGGTCAGAGACAGCGAAGGCTTCCAAAAAGAGCCAAATATCCTTGTCCGTTTCGTCCCGATGACAGGGAAATGCGCCAAAAAACACTGAACAGAG
>JAFGFR010000044.1 GCA_016930955.1 Victivallales bacterium
ATTTCAGCCAGTGGTGTTTGAGAAGATTTGCAGCTGGCTGACTCGTTGGCGGGCTGTCTGCCCACGTGACGCTGTCTGGAGAGCCGTCCGGGTGTTTGGGCCTGGCGGCTTTTTTATTGGAGGTTCGACATGAAGATGGGACAGCAGTTGAGGAAGGTGGCTTTATTGGGTGACTACCCGCCTCGGCAATGTGGAATAGCGACGTTCACAAGTGACCTTAGAACAGCTTTGGGGCATCACGATCCCGAGATGCAGTTCCCGGTTGTGGCGGTGAACGACAAGTTCCAAGGGTACAGCTACGCTCCCGAGGTTCGTTTTGAGATCAACGCCCCGGACATAGAGAACTACCAGCGAGCTGCGGATTTTCTGAATCTCGCGGATGTTGACATTCTTTGCGTGCAGCATGAGTTTGGTATATATGGGGGACAGGCCGGGAGTCACTTGCTGGCCCTGCTGAGGAAGGTCAGGATGCCGGTCGTGACCACGTTGCACACGATACTTCGCGATCCGGACGACGAGCAACGGAAGGTCTTTTGCGAGATTCTTGGCCTTTCGGGCCGAGTCGTGGTGATGAGCGAGACAGGAGCTTGTTTCCTGGATGAAATCTATGGGGCCACAGACAAGGTTGACATCATCCCCCACGGGATACCCGACTCGCCGTTTGTTGATCCGAATTTCTACAAGGACAACTTCGGTGTCGAGGGGAGGCCTGTCTTGCTGACATTCGGCTTGCTTTCCCCGAACAAGGGTATAGAGCACGTCATAGAGGCTCTGCCCCGGATATGCGAGAAGTTCCCTGACGTGGTTTATATCGTGCTTGGCGCGACGCATCCAAACATAATCAGGGAGCAGGGCGAGACCTATCGTCTTTCGCTCGAGCGTATTGCGAAGAGCAGAGGGGTTGCCCGCAACGTCATATTCCACAACCGTTATGTGAGCGTGGCTGAGCTGAAGGAGTTTATAGGTGCTGCGGACATATATATCACGCCCTACATGAACGAGGCGCAGATAACAAGCGGTACACTTGCGTACTGCTTCGGGATGGGCAAGGCGGTTGTGTCGACTCCCTATTGGCATGCCAAGGATCTCCTTTCCTGCGAGCGTGGCCGGCTGGTTCCCTTCGGCTCGTCAGAAGAGATAGCGGATAATGTGATTGATCTGCTCTCAGACGAAATCAAGCGTCATGCCATGCGGAAGAACGCCTACAGGATGGGGCGTGAGATGATATGGTCGAATGTTGCGCATTTGTATATATCCTCGTTTGAGCATGCGCGTCGGGGCTACACTTCGTCAAGACGTCCTAATACGGCATTGGGTTTGGACTACGGGAAGCAGGCGAACCTTCCTCCATGGCGTTTTGATCATCTGGTGAACATGACGGACACGATAGGGATGTTTCAGCATGCCACGTTCACGATACCTGATTTCTCGCATGGGTACTGCACGGACGACAATGCGAGGGCGCTGATACTGATGGTCCTGTTGAAGGAGCTTGGGGAGGAGTTCGAGCAGATGCCGCGACTCATGTCCAGCTATGCGTCGTTCATCGGCAACGCGTTCAACAATGATAACGGGCGGTTCGTGAATTTTATGTCGTTCAGCAGGGAATGGCTGGAGGAAAAGGGTTCGGAAGACAGCCATGCCCGGGCGATATGGGCTTTAGGCACGTGCGTGGGGCGCTCGAAGGACAGGGCGATGAGGGCCTGGGCTGCGCGGCTTCTCGAGCTTGCCCTTCCTGCCGTTGGCAGGTTTCGCTCCCCGCGTGCGATGGCTATGGCTGTGATCGGGCTTCACGAGTATCTGCGCACCTTGAGCGGGGACCGCCTCGCCAACACTTTGAGGGAGAGCCTCTCGATGAAGCTGTTGAAGATGTTGACGGAGAACTCCAGAGACGACTGGTTCTGGATTGAGGATATTGTTTCGTACGACAACGCCAAGATACCCCATGCACTGATAAGCACGGGGCGTTGGACGAGCAACTCCGAGATGTTGGAGGCGGGTTTGAAGTCATTGAGGTGGCTTGTTTCTAATCAGACTGCTCCGACGGGGCATTTTGCGCCGATAGGCAGCAGCGGTTTCTGGGAAAGGGGTTCTGAACCTGCACGTTTCGACCAGCAGCCTGTAGAGGCGCAGGCCACGATAAACGCATGTGCGGAGGCATACGGGAATACAGGGGACGAGTTCTGGCTTCTGGAGGCGCGCAAGGCGTTCGACTGGTTCTTGGGCTGCAATGAGTTGGGGCTGTCCTTATACGACGCGAGCACCGGCGGTTGCCATGACGGGCTGCATATCGACAGGGTTAATCAGAACGAGGGTGCCGAGTCAACGCTGTCGTTCCTGCTGTCGTTGGCGGAGATGCACGCGTTGCGTTCTGCGGTGATATCTTTCGAGTCCGAGAAGGAATGAGTTTCTTATGTCGAAGTTGAATGTCGAGTATCATGACGAGATGATAGTTCCCGGCCCTGCAAGGGCCTTGCTCCGTCCGTTTTATGTGGGCAACCAGTTGCCGTCCCGGTTTTACGAGCCGGAATCCCCGAGGACATTGAAGATAATAGCCAGGGTCCTGGCTATGGGTGACGAGGAGGTTTTGCGGGAACTCGAGGCAGTGATGCGTGATTTCGGGTCTTCCCGGGATGGTCTTGCCGAGATTTTCGAGGAGCGTTTCTCGATGGTCGAGCATCTTGTCCCTACAGGCAAGAGGCTGAGGTCTGAGCGCAGACTTGTGATGGGAGCCTTCTTCAGCTCCGAGTATCTTTTCGAGTGTGTCTCGCTCTGCAACCCGAGCGTGGTTCCCGCACCAGTCGAGGATGAAGGTGCTGATTGCGATGGACTGCGCTTCATATTGAGTCTGAGGGCAATAGGCGAGGGTCACATATCCTCGATATCGTTCAGGGAGGGGGTTTTCGGCTCCGACAGGAGTGTGGAAATTCCTCCACCTTCACTCAGAGTGACCGAGCCGCGCCTGATGCCGCACCACAGCTACGACAGGTCGCTGTTCTATCGGAAGCTGGGCGAGCTGGGGCTCCTCGACAGCTTCAGCAAAAGCGTGGTGGCGATTCTGAAGAAGGATTTCACGTTCGACGATCTGAAGATGGCGATAGACTCTGCCTCGCGCGGCACGTCCACTTTTTCCACATTTGTGAAGGATGGGATGCTGACGCTGGCGCAGTCGAACTACGAGGTGGCGTTTAAAACCTCTGACGATATCTCCTCGCGTGTGATATTTCCCCTCACCCCGAACCAAAGCAACGGGATGGAGGATGCCAGGTTCGTCTTGTTCGAGGACTCGGGAGAGAAGACATACTACGCGACGTATACAGCGTTTGACGGCAGGTTGGCGCTTCCACAGATACTTGAGACGCCTGACTTTGTCAATTTCAAGATAAGCACTTTGAACGGCCCGATGGTGTACAACAAGGGGATGGCGCTGTTTCCACGGAAGATAAACGGGAGCTATGCCATGCTGTCGAGGCAGAGCGGCGAGAATATTCACCTTATGTACTCTGACCATCCTCACTTCTGGTACGAGTCGAAGACGATAATGCGTCCGGCGGAGGCCTGGGAGCTTGTCCAGATAGGCAACTGCGGCTCGCCGGTGGAGACACCGGATGGCTGGCTTGTGCTGACTCATGGGGTCGGACCGATGAGGAAGTACTGCATCGGCGCGGCCCTTTTAGACCTTGACGACCCGTCGCGGGTCATCGGTAGGCTTGCAGAGCCATTGATCTTGCCGCCAAAGGTGTCCGAGCACAACTATGTGCCCAACGTGGTTTACACATGTGGCTGCCTTGCGTTCAACGGGCATCTTCTGGTGCCCTATGCCGTTGCGGACTGCATGACGTGTTTTGCGACAGTCAGCATGGACGAGCTTACAAGTGCCCTGAAGGAATCGGGAGTCAAGGGCTGACCCAAGCCGCCAAACAAAATCCCTGGCAGATGCTTGACAACCTGACGGTTCAGCCGGCACTACACTTTTTTCACATGTTTGGGTACTACAAAGCCCTAAAGATCATGTCAGGTCGGCTGTGTCCTGGAGCGCGCCGCACATGGCCGGAGTTTGTTATGCCTGTCAGCAGCAGACCTGATGAGAATCCTGCGCGCCGGGCACCGCGGATATCCGAGAAGAGCGAGTCCCCAAGCATCAGGATTCTCTTTCTGGTGATTTTCCCGGGAAGGCCGTGAAGCTCCGAAAGATGTCTTAGGGCGCAACGGTAAACCGGAGTGTATGGTTTTCCAAGATAAAGAGGCTTGACCTTTATCCCGTATTCTCTTAGGATGGTGCAGACGAATCTGGCTTTTCCTCCTGCCCCGATGCCGATCTCGCCATTGCTGCCGTTGGGCCAATAGCTGTCGGGATTCGGGACGATCATCACTGCGTCGCCGCCGCGTGAGATGAAGAAATTCACCACCGCGTTGATATTGGACTGCCAGTTGTAGCATCCCTCGCCTACTATCACACCAGCACAGAAGTGTATTTTCGAAATGTCGCGTACGACCCTCATGCCTGCGAGCTCAGCGAAGTCGGGATTCCCGAGCTCGCCCATGGCGAAAAATCTCTTCCCCTGATACCCTTCTCTGATGGCGAGATACTTCAGAGCCGAGCAGCAGGACACTATCTCGTCCACGGAGATATCCAGCCCACCGGCATTGAGTATCCCGCTCTTTTCCTCCAGGGAATGGTTGCCGTCGTTTGTCAACAGGCAGAAAGGGAACCGCGAATCCCGCAGCAGCTTGATGACATCGGCAGCCCCAGGCAGGGCACGGCCTCCAGAAATCAAAGTGCCGTCTATATCGAAAAATATCGCAGAATAATCCCCCAAGTTCCCCGACCACCACTTCAAGAAACGACCCTCTACCTTCATGTATGCTCCATAGAGCCAGTTTTAAAAATCCGCGTGAGCCGCGTGGTGGGCGCACGCGCGGCAGACGGTGCGGCAGACGGTGCGGC
>JAFGFR010000045.1 GCA_016930955.1 Victivallales bacterium
CCGTCTGCATCGTGTCCAAATCGCGCATCTCGCCTATGAATATCACGTCCGGGCTTTCCCTGACAACATGCCTCAGCGCGTCACCGAAGCTTGACGTGTCAACCCCGACCTCGCGCTGCGTTATAAATGATTTCTTGTCCTTGTGGACAAACTCGATAGGATCCTCTATGGTGACTATGTGCTTGCTGAAGTTGGTGTTGATATGGTTGAGCACGGCGGCCATGGTCGTTGACTTCCCGCTGCCTGCGGCTCCGACAACCAGCACCAGGCCGCGCGGCGCTTCTGCGAATCTCGCAACAGTCCTCGGTATGTTCAGCGCATCGAACTCCAGCGCGCCGGAAGGCACAAGCCTCGACACCAGCGCCGGAACGCCCTGCTGAAGAAGAAAGTTCACCCTGTAGCGCTGCCCTGAATCAAAGGTTATACCAGCGTCGAAGCTCCCGTTCTGCTCAAAAAGCTTCTCCGATGGCTCAAGAAGCACCTCTCTGCGGAACTCATCTATCTGTTCCGCCGTGAAAGGCGGCACATCCAGCCGCTCAAGTACTGTGTTCCTCCTGATGCAGGGTGTCTTCCCGGCCGTGATGAATATGTCCGAGGCATTCTCCTCGTACATTCTCAGAAGCTGATCCTTGATGCCAGAACTCATTATCCCAGAACATCCCAAGCTGTCTAGACGGTATGCGCCAGCCATTTCGCTGCATCGTCTTCCGCGCCTGCGCCCCCAACGCAGTTCACGCGGAGTTAATAAATGAAAAGCATTTCCCCATAGGTCGGCAGGGGCCATAAATTGTCATCCACCTCTTTTTCAAGGCCGTCAACAGCCTCCCTGATATCCTCCGTCACGGCAATGATGTCGTCGGTGGAGTTGTCTTCGAGCGCGGCGGTCATATCCTCGACCGAGTCTGAGAGGCTTTTGATGAGTATCCCGAGTTTTTTCAGCCGCTTCTCAATAGCCGGCTGGCCGTATTTTATCCCCAGTTCCCTGAGGTTCAACAGGGTGTCGGAGAGCAGCTTTTGCTGCTTGACGGCCACAGGGAAGATCATCCGGGTCGCAATATCCGCGGCAAGCTCGCCTTCAATCTTGATCACTGCACAGTAGTTCTTGAGATAAACCTCGTGCCGGGAACGCAGCTCGACTTCGCTGAGGACCTTGTATTTCTTGAAGAGCTTTTCTGCTTTGTCCGAGAGGAGGGCATTTAGGGCCTCGGGTGACTTCCTGATGTTCGGAAGCCCGCGCTTATGCGCCTCATCAATCCATGCCTGCGAGTAGTTGTCGCCGTTGAATATCACTCGCTTGTGCTTCGATATGATTTCCGCAAGCAGTTTCTGCAGATCCTTGTTGAATCTGCCCTTGGGCACCTTCTCGAGTTTTGTGCAGATATCGTCCAAGGCCTCGGCGACGATTGTGTTCAAGACTATATTCGGCCCGGCGCAAGAATGGTTCGAGCCGACAGCCCTGAACTCGAACTTGTTGCCGGTGAATGCCAAAGGGCTTGTCCTGTTGCGGTCGGTCGAGTCAAGCGGCATGACAGGAAGGGTGTCCACACCGATCTGCATGAACCCCCTAGGGCTGCTCGACCTCGCCTTCCCCTTTCCGATACCCTCGAGGACTTCCGTCAATTGCTCGCCAAGGTAGATCGAGATTATAGCAGGCGGAGCCTCGTGGGCACCGAGCCTGTGGTCGTTCCCCGCCCCGGCGACTGAGGCGCGCAGCAGGTCGGCATGGGTGTCCACCGCCTTTATGACGGCGCACAGGAATGTCAGGAAGCGTGCGTCGCTCCGGGCATCTTCCCCAGGGTTGAGCAGATTGTCCCCAGGAGGGTTGATGGACCAGTTGTTGTGCTTGCCCGAACCGTTGATGCCGGCAAATGGCTTCTCGTGCAGAAGACATGCCAGGCCGTGCTTGTCGGCGACCTTCCTCAACACCTCCATGACCATCATGTTGTGGTCAACCGCCAGATTCAGGTCCTCGAACACCAGCGCGATCTCGAACTGTGCCGGTGCGACCTCGTTGTGCCTCGTCTTCGCAGGGATGCCCAGACGCCACAAATTATGGTCAACCTCGGTCATGAAATTCAATATGCGGGTCTTGATCGAGCCGAAGTAGTGGTCCTCGAGCTGCTGGTGTTTCGGGGGGACGTTCCCGAAGATTGTCCTGCCGGTCTGCATCAAGTCTGGGCGGGCAAGATACATTGCCTTGTCTATCAGAAAATATTCCTGTTCCGCGCCGAGCGTCGGTACTACCCTTCCGGTCGGCTTCTCGCCGAAACATTCAAGAAGCCTTCCGGCCTGCTCCGAGACAGCCTGTATCGAACGCATCAACGGGGTCTTCTTGTCCAGGGCCTCACCCGTGTAGGAGCAGAACGCCGTGGGTATGCAAAGTGTCGCGCCGGAATCCTCGCGCTTGATGAAGGCCGGGCTGGTCGGATCCCATGCGGTGTACCCACGCGCCTCGAATGTCGCCCTGATACCCCCGGAAGGGAAGCTCGAAGCATCCGACTCGCCCTGTACAAGATGCCTCCCCGAGAACTTCATTATCACCCCTCCTACCCCGTCTGGCTCGATGAAGGAATCGTGCTTCTCGGCTGTTGACCCCGTAAGCGGCTGAAACCAGTGAGTGTAGTGACTCGCCCCCTTCTTCACAGCCCAGGCCTTCATCGCGTTCGCCACATCGTCTGCTATCGTCGGGTCCAGGGTGCATCCGTTGCTGATCGTCGCCCGCAACTTCCTGAAGACATCGCCGGGAAGATAATCCTTCATCACCTTCAGGCTGAAAACATCCTCGCCGTATATCTCCGATATGCTCATCTCCCTGCCGATAGCATGACCAGGATTCTCATGCCCCCTGCCGGATATCGCCGACAATGCCTGCTTCCTCTGAATATTCGACATCCTGTGCTCCCTTCATAACATAGTACAGTTATCTCTCCCTGATCCCCAAAACGCTCAGGCGAATATTCTAACCCCACTAGGCAAATATGTCCAGTGCAATCCGGCATTTCCCCAAGATCGCGTCCAGGTTTCAGGTTTGCGGGGCCATATCGTCTCGCCATGGCTACCGCTTGCTGCAGTCGTGGTGGGGTCTATATGCCTGCAAAGTCCGGGAGTCGGTGAAAAAAGATACGAGCCA
>JAFGFR010000046.1 GCA_016930955.1 Victivallales bacterium
CGGGTGGCGGAACTAAGCGCCCGCCCCGTGGAGCAGGAGAAGCGAACACTATGGATCAAGCACAATGACCTCATGCCCGTGCGCCCGCTCGTGTTCTGCGATCCGGAAAATGGCTGGCAGGAAATCATCACCCCCGACCAGATCGAATGCCGTCATGAACTTGCCCGGGCGTGGGAGCATATCTTGCGCAAGGAGATATTCTGGGGCGAGCAGATGGGCGACGACCGCGTGATCGAGCCATGGTTCAACGTCGGCTGCGTATATACGCGCAGCGACTGGGGCATACACGAGACGAACATTGGCGGCGACCATGGCGGCGCACGCAGATGGGAGGCTCCTGTCAGGGATATTAGTGATCTTGACAGGCTAAGATTCCAGTCAATCGAATTGGACGGACCGGCGACTGAGCGCCTGATGGGAATCGCGCAAGACACATTGGGTGATCTTTTGCCAGTGCGTATACGCAATACTTGGTATTGGACGCTGGGCATGACATGGGAACTGATAAAACTACGTGGGCTCGAACAGATCATGATGGACATGTACGACAACCCGGAACTTTTGCACCGGCTGATGGCTTTTCTGCGTGACGGGACCTTGCACATGCTAGATGTCTTGGAGCAAGAGGGGCTTTATACTTTGAACAACGAGGGTGACTACGTGGGGTCTGGCGGCTTCGGCTGGACGACGCAGCTTCCGGCATCGGACTTTGCCGACCAAGTGCGTACCAAGGATTTGTGGTGCCTTTTGGAAAGCCAAGAAACCGTAGGCATCTCGCCACAAATGTTCGAGGAGTTTGTTTTCCGCTACCAAGTGCCGGTCATGGAACGATTCGGAAGGGTCTGCTACGGTTGTTGCGAGCCGATTCACGACCGCTGGCATTTGCTTAAAAACATACCCAACCTGAGGCGTATCAGTGTGTCTCCGTGGTGTGATCGTGCGCTGATGGCTGAGAACCTTGGCGACCGCTACGTTTATTCGCTCAAGCCGCACCCAGTTCTGCTTGCTGGAGTTCGGTTTGAACCCGAGGCGGTGCGCGCCGATGTCCGTGATGCTCTCGAAAAGGCTAAGGGATGCCGTCTGGAGATCATTATGAAGGACAATCATACGATAGGCAATGATCCCCGACGTGTTGTGGATTGGTGCAACATTGTCCGTCAGGAAATAGATCGCGGCTAACTAATGGCGCTCGCCCACGGGTAGTTTTGGAATTGGCTCCTCAGTCTACTCGAGATGCTTGAGTACCGCCTTTCCATCTTGTTTCAGCGTGGAGTATATGGTGGAGTCAACGATTTTGACAGGCTGGAACCCGCGTCTGTCGCGGTTGAGCAGCCCGAATCTTTTGTCGGAGTAGATATGTGACGGGAAGAGCTGCAGCGTGATTGCTCCCTCGACACCCTGCCCCCTGTAGTTCCTGACGATCTGGATCAGGAAGGAGTCGCCGGGCTTGACCTCCTTGATCCCGACATTTTCGAGGGCAACATCTATTTCCAGCTCGAATCTTCCGCTAAGTTTCCTTGACTCGAAATATGGCATGATGAACCCCTCCGGTGCTTTTACCTCCTTAACCTGGCTGGGGTTTTCAGTAGTGTTGAGATAAAAGACATGGCCGATTCCCGAGACAGAAAGAATGTACTGGCATAACATATCCGTCTCGGTGTTCTTCATGATGAAGACCTCGATGCCGTCGTCCCTCCAGGCGGCGCTGGCCTGAGACTCCGAATGGTGTGTCAAGGCGGAGTCTTGATCCCGGTCATAAAGCCTGGCAAGGATGTACAGTTTCCTGCCATTGGTGACGGCCCTTATCTCGGTCTCCTCATAGTCCCAAGGGTCGCCGGTATATTTCCTGAGCTTCGGGAATGGGGCGAAGACGGCATCGTTCCACGACGGCGGGTCTGGCGAGAAGAGGACGATAGGTGTCTCGGTCTTCGGCAGGTCGCGTGTCTGCGGCTTGCCCTGATTCTGTGCGTTCGAGGCCGGCTTCGCCGCAGGCTTGCCTGCCTGCTGCCTAGGTTTTCCGGTGAGCGACACGGTATTGTCCTCGTGTTGATCGTCGACAGTCCTGATCTCCCGGGACAGCGCGAGCGTCCATGCGCCGACCTCCGCTATTGGAGACCGTAAGAAGGAGAAAACCGCGGCGAACAGGAAAAATATCCCCGCGACGATATACTCCGGCCTGGACTTCCCAGAAAAAAAACTCATACACGACCTATAATCAAGCAAATTTTTACCACAGGCATACCCAGCGCCAGTTGCCAACTCAATGGGGATATACCACCACCGGAGTATTTTTCAAGCCGCACTTGCCCAAAATACTCAACTGGCCTCATAGTTCTTTTTTGCCTCCACGATCTTGATGGGCTGGAACGCGCGTCTGTCATGGTTGCTGTTACTGAATCTTTCGTCGGCATAGATATGGAAAGGGAACAACTGCAGTGCCATGGCTCCGGCAACACCCTGCCCTCTGTAGTTTCTGACGATCTGTATCAGGAAGGAGTCGCCGGGCTTGAGGCCTTTGATCTGGACATTGTCGAGGGCGATCTCGATTTCCAGCTCGAATCCTCCGCTGAGTTTTCTTGATTCGAAATATGGCGGGATGAATTCCTCCGGCGCCGCTGCGTGTTTGACCTGGCCGGGGTTTTCGCCGGTGTTGAGATAAAATACATGGCCGATGCCCGAGACTGAAAGGATGTACTGGCAGTATACATCCGCCTTGGCATCCTTCATTATGAAGACCTCGATGCTGTCGTCTTTCCATGCGTCGCTGGCCTGCGACTCCGAATGGTGTGTCAAGGCGGAGTCCGGATCCCGGTCGTGAAGCTTGGCGAGGATGTACAGTTTCCTGCCGTCGGTGACGGCTCTTATCTCGGTCTCCTCATGATCCCAAGGGTCGCCGGTATATTTCCTGAGCTTCGGGAATGGGACGAGTGCGGCATCGTCCCAGGGCGGCGGGTCGGGCGAGAAGAGGACGATAGGTGTCTCGGTCTTCGGCAGGTCGCGTGTCTGCGGCTTGCCCTGATCCTTTGCTTTCGAGGCCGGCTTCGCCGCAGGCTTGCCTGCCTGCTGCCTGGATTTTCCGGCGAGCAGCACGGAATCGTCCTCATGTTGATCGTCGACAGTCCTGATCTCGCGGGACAGGGCGAGTGTCCATGCGCCGACCTCAGCTATTGGGGATCGCACGAAGGAGAAAACCATTGCGAACAGGAAAAATATCCCCGCGACAATATACTCCGGCCTGGATTTTCCAGAAAAGAACCCCATAAAACTCGACCCTACACAAATTCTTCACTGCGTCTCACCTGACATGGAATATACTGCTTCACGAAAATATTTCAACCTTGCATAGCCGACCCGGCATTCAGCTTTAATCCATCTATTGCCGCCGACGATACTGGAAGGGAAAGAATGTTTGGCTCTGGAGCCCGATCAATAAAAATCCGCGAAAAAACCGTTTTGCCGCTTGACATCTCCTCATGTTGCCCTTACGTTATACTTTCTAAGGAAGTCAGGGTGATTCTCTGAACAAGAATGCATAAGAGCCGCAAGGCTCTATATTTTACTCAGTGCGGAGTACTCCCCTACTTCCTTATTTTTTGCCGTTAAACCTTGACTTTTCCAGCTTCTCGTCTATTATTTGATCGTCGCCTTTTGTAGCGGGCAAGTAAAAATTGCTTAGGGAATTTAAAAAACATGCTGGTATCGATGGCTATTTCCGAGTTGCCTTTCATAGACCCAGACGGTGCTGTCTTGGTGGACAGTTTTTTCTTTTTCAGGCCTTCGACGATGGCGCTGGTATGGATACTGATCTACTCTTCCGACTGGGTTATGAATTACTGGGGCACGAGGCTCTATTACGGGCAGGTCAGGAAGTTCTGCATCTTCGAGCAGGGCTACAACCTGAAGCACATAACTGTCGAGGAGATGGAGAGGCCCGGGAGGCTGTTGCTCAGATATTTCTCGGAACTTTTCCTGACAACCTTCGCTCTATGGCTGTTGCTCTACACATGCCGCCTGTATTCCGGATGGCGCATCTACGAGCTGATTTGCGGGTACTTCATCCTCATGGAGGCCTGCGTCCACTTTCGCCACATAAGATGCGTGACGGTGTTCACTCTGATGAAGCCGGGGCATGGCTTCTACGGGTCGATTGCGATACCGAAATGGATAAGCCTCCGAAACGCCTTCATAGAGTTCGCCACCTTCGGGATAGGCTTTCTTCTGGTTTTTTTCTTCTACAGCACGAATTTTTTTGTTCTGGGCGGAGTGCTGGCCTGCCTGACTGCGACGCTTTACAACTTCAGCATCTCTGAACAGGCCCGGCGGCGTTTTGTCGTGAACAGTTCGGAGGTCGCAAATGCGGATGCCCCGTCTGCTTCAGGGAAGTAAGCGCCGAAAATTCCTTGTGGTGCCTGCTGCAACCGTGCGCCCGCCAGGTGTCGCAAGCCTGATAACACGTAAAATGTCTTTCTTGAGGGGCTTTGCAGCACTGATGAGTATTTTCCCCGTATTGCCGTTACAGGATGTGGGAGCCTCCGGGGCAAGAGTGTATTCCGGCCTCGAGGTATTTTTGTCAAAATATACGGACATAGTCGCCGGCAAACGTGTCGGATTGATGACCAATCCCACCGGGGTTGATGCCAGGCTTAACGCCACCGTGGATCTCTTCGGGCAACATCCTAAAATCAAACTTGTTGCTCTTTTTGCCCCGGAGCACGGGATAAGGGGCGATATCAGGGCTGGGGAGCATGTCAAGGGCGGGCGAGACTCGCAGACAGGCCTGCCGGTGCATTCGCTGTACGGCAGCGGGGGGCACAGACCCTCCAAGGCGGCGTTGTCGGAGATTGATGTCCTTGTGTACGACATTCAGGATGTGGGCAGTCGCGCCTACACATACATCTGGCATCTTGCCGAGTGTATGAGTGCTGCGGCTGAGTCGGGCACGACAGTGATAGTCCTTGATCGCCCGGACATTTTCGGTGGTCAGGTGGTTGACGGCCCTGTGGCGGAGAGAAAATATCTCTCCTTCATAGGTCTCTATCCGGTGCCGAGAGTTTACGGCATGACAGTCGGGGAGCTGGCCAGATATCTCAACACCGAGGAGAACATACGTTGCAAGCTGCAGATAGTGCCTATGCTCAACTACAGGCGCGGCATGAGCTGGCGGGAGACTGGGCTGCCCTGGGTTCCGACCTCTCCTCACATTCCGAGTCCCGAGGCGGCGCTGTGTTTTGCGGCCACTGGGACAATCGGTGAGATTGGTTGCGTCAGCGTCGGTGTAGGCTATACGCTGCCCTTCCAGACTATTGGTGCCCCTTGGATGAATGCCGACAGGACTGCGGCAGAACTGAACAGGCTCCAGCTGCCTGGCGTGAGGTTCAAGCCGATACACTACAAGCCGTTCTATGCGGCCTACGCCGAAAAGAGCATCCAGGGGATACAGATTCATGTTGTTGATCCGGCGGGATTCAGACCTGCGACCACCGAGGTGGCGATAATCTGCCACCTAAGGGACAGCTACTCTGGATCCTCGAGGTTCGCCTGGCGGCAGGACAAGTATGGGATATTCGACAAGGCGATGGGGACATCCTCGGTGCGCCGAATGCTGCAGGGGGGGAGCACCTACCAGGATATTGCAGGCTCATGGAATGCCGGCCTCCGCGAATTTTGTCGTAGAAGAGAGAAGTACCTGATCTACAAGTAGGAGCATGCCATGTCTGAAAAGGAAATAATGATAAGCTGCAGAGGTGTCAGCAAGGTCTTCTACAACTTCTGGGGGCAGGCGAGGGTGAAGGCTCTCGACGGGCTGGACTTCGAGATAAGACAGGGCACTGTCACGGGGCTCCTTGGCCCCAACGGGGCGGGCAAGTCGACTTTGATCAAGATACTCCTGGGACATCTGTACCCCACTTCAGGCGACCTGAGGGTACTGGGTGAGTCCCCGAGGGATGTCAAGGCGAAGGAGCGCATAGGCTATCTTCCCGAGAGGACATCTTTCTACACGAATCTTACGGCGAGAGAGACGCTGATTTTTTTCGCTGACCTTCTCGGGCTCGAGCGACGGGAGGCGATGACGCGAATCTCGCAGCTGCTGAAAATGGTCGGTCTCGACAATATAGGCAGAAGACTCGTCGGTGAGTTCTCTCATGGCATGAGGAAGCGCCTTGGCCTCGCGCAGGCACTTCTCAACGACCCCGACCTGCTTCTGCTTGACGAGCCCACCGCGGGCATGGACCCGGTGGGCTGCAGGGAGATCAAGGACTTGATCGTGACTCTGCGCGAACGCGGCAAGACCATTGTTCTGACGACCCATCTTCTGGCGGATGTCCAGGATGTCGGCGACACGATCATGATACTCTATGGCGGGCACCTTCATGCTGCAGGGAAGATTGAAGAGCTCTTGTCGAGACCCGAGGAGATTACTATAAGGTGCCCTTCAGTCTCCGAGGACAAGATAGAGAGGGCCAGAAAGATTCTGATCGATGGGAAGGACTGTCCCTTCGAAGTGACGCATCCGATAAGGACGCTCGAGGATTATTTCCTTTCCGTAGTCCAGGAGGCCGGTGCGAGCAACATCGAGATTTCCGGGGCACGCCGTGGGGAAGGCGTGGCACAGTATCTCAGAAATGGCCTCGAGGAAGAGAAGAATAATTGACGCATGCGCGTTGCCGGGAGCCGCCGATGAGGAAAATAGCCAGCACAGCAAGAATAGTCTTCACCACCACTTTCAGACGCGGTGCCGGCTGGGGGCTGCTGGTGTTCTGCGTCATTAGCGCCGTCTTCATGTTCTTCGCCACCAACAGTGACAGCACTCTGGTCAACGAGCTTCAACTCAGATTCAGATATTCGCTCTATGCCTTCACGACGATATTGAACATATCCTTGTTGTATTTCGGCTGTGTGTCATTGCGCAAGGACATAGACGAGAGGCGGTTCCACACTGTATCGGCTGCGCCTGTCCACCGGTGGCAGCTGTTTTGGGGACATTTTTTCGGCATTTTCTCTCTGGGTGTGGTGGTTTTTCTGGCCTGCTCGGCAGCCTTGACGGTGTCATGTGCTATCTTCATTGCGGGCTGGCCTAAGCCTGAGGAAAAGGCCGGGCTCGGAGAGAAGTTCTTCAGCACCTATTACCTTTGTTATCCCGACCTTTCCGGCATTATGGACGGCATCCGTGCCGAGTATGAAAAAAGAGTTGCGCAGTACAATCTGGCCCTCGAGGAGCATGAGCATGATGATGAGCATCATCACCATGACGATGTGTGGAAGGGCAGGAAAGTGCTGCTGGACGACATCAAGAAGGAGAGGCAGATCATCTCTCCGGGCGGCACCGGGAGTTGGCAGTTCGAATGGAACCCTGCAAGCGCCAGGGGGGAGTTCATTCTTTTGAGGTTCAAGCTGTACGCGAATGTCCAGAGGAGCATGGCCAAGGGGGAGTGGAGGATAACTGACGATTCCGGCAAGACCGTGTGGCATTCGAAGTTTGCGGACTACCCATTCCTGGCGCATGAGCTTAAAATACCGCTCGAAAGCGTCCCCAAGGAAAGGCAGCTGAAGATATCATTCATCGAGGAGGGGGGCAACTATATAATTTTCCCTGTGCATCATGGAGGGCTTCTGATGCTCTACAACAGCGGCGGCTTGTTCAAAAATTTTGTCCTTGCCACTGTCTTCTCGCTGTCCCACATGGCGCTTCTGGTCGCCCTCTCGCTCACATATTCTTCAATATTTTCCTTCTCGGTGGCGGTCTTTGTGTCCATGGCGACCTTTATGACAGGACTGCTTTCGGGCTTTTTCGCCAAAATCCTCGATGACTTGACATTTTTCGACCCCAGCTTTGCCAAGGTTGTGTTTTCTTTTTTTCTCAAGGTCGGCTTGTGGCTGACCGAGAGCGCCAAGGCCCCGCCGGTATGCAGGATGTTCTCCGAAGGCATTTCCGTCCCCGTGGCCAAACTTCTCGCTGAATGGGGACCGGGCTTCGCCGCCTACTTCGGCATCGTGTTGGCGATCGGGATAATATCGTTGAACAAAAAGGAGATCGACAAGATTCTGCAGTCATGACATGCAAGAATAGAACAAGGCGCATCAGGCAGCTGTATCTGGGAGTCGTGATCACGGCGGCCATCTTCTTGAACTACCTGCTGGGCATTGCTCCTGTCAGGTGGCAGGACTCGTCATCGGGGCTGAGGGGCAACAAGACTCTTCCACCCTCGCTGATGCTGGTCACAGTGGCTCTCGGCCCCATCAGGGGGCTTATCGCTGATGCATTGTGGTGGCGGGTGGCCGAGCTGCAGGAACAGGGGGAATTCTTCGAGATAATCAAGATCACCGAGTGGATCACGGCGATGCAGCCGGAGAACTCCTATGTCTGGACCTTCCACGCATGGAATCTGGCATACAACATCGCCTACGAGTTCCCTACGGCCGAGACGAGATGGGAATGGATATACAACGGGATAAGGATGCTGCGCGACGAGGGCTTGAAGGTCAAGCCCGGTGACTATTTCATTAAAAGCGAGCTTGCCTGGCTGTACCTTGACCGTGTCGGCGGGCTTACGGACAGTGAGTTCCGATTTTACGTGAGGTCATGGCACGACATCATGGGCGGGGCGCTGGAATTCGGTGACCGCGACGAACTAGAGACCTTGCACCGACATCGTGAAAATCATCCCGACTACAGGGAAATGGGGGATATTCTTAGCTTGCGTCTGACCTTTCTGACCGACACTCTGAGGCTCGATCCGGCAAGGATGCTTGAAAAGGACAGGAATCTCGGCCCGCTGAACTGGCGCCTGCCGCACGCCTCGGCGTTATACTGGGGCATAAGGGATGAACAACGCAGTTACTCGCAAGGCTATCTCAATTACCGGAGTATAATCCCGACGGCGATGCAGCAAGGGTTTGTAAGAGGGGCTTTGGTGGAGAATCCGGCAACCGGGCTTTTTGTCACTACTGGCGATCTTGAGATAGCTCCGAAGGTTGTGGAAATCTACGAGGAAATGACCTCCGATCTTGAAACCGCCGGGGTCGATATCGGAGCCTGCCTGGATTTTCTGGAGAACGCCATACCTATTGCCTTCGCCTTTCAGGAAATCGAGCTTGCCGTGACTCTTTTCGACGACTACAGGCGACTCAGAAAGGGGTTTGACGCGGATATCCAGGACTTTTATATTTCTCAGATCACAAGGCTTCAGACGCGAGGTGCGCCGAGGTACAAGCAGGCTCTGGTAGAGGCATCGCTTTTCAATGCCTATCTTGCTGTCCGTGACGGCCGGGAAGGCGACGCGGGCACCTTTGCGGCCTCTGCAAGGTCAGAGTGGGAAAGCCATCAGGGAAAATATCGCGGCTCAGTGTTCGAGGCGCCGGAGTTCGAGGATCTGAAATCCGTCGCGTTATGCAAAGCCGCCCTTCACCGTTCCTCGACAATGGAACAACGCCAGGCCCTCATCGAAAAGGCCGCCGCCATCAATCCGACCACGCTGTCGGTAAAAGATGCAGGGACCCTCAGATATAACGGAAGAGACCTGTCGGGAATTGCAGACCCCGCATTCGCCGGCAAGCTGCAAGCTAGAGCATGGAAATGAATCTTAATATAAATGGCCGCCCGGGAACTTTCGCGGAAGGGTCTTCTTTGGCCGAGGTGCTTGAAAGCCTCAGTATAGATCCCCACAGCACTCTCGTGTCGGTGAATCAGGAAATCGTCGTGTCTGAAGACTTCGGCACTACTGAACTCCAGGAAGATGACGATCTGGACTTCTTCTCTTTTGTCGGTGGCGGATGACTCCCTGCGACCCATACATGTCATCCAACCCCCCGGGGCTTGCAGAACTAATATCCGGCAAGGGCATATTCATTGCCGGCGCTGGAGGCTTGGGCTCCAACGCCGCGTCAATGCTTGTGCGCGCCGGCGCCAATAGACTCACCATCATTGATCACGACATCGTCGAGCCGTCGAATCTTAACCGCCAGTTTTACTTCCGGCATCAGGTCGGCAGGCCTAAAGTCGAGGCTCTCAGGGAGAATCTGCTGGAAATCAATCCCGACATTAGCGTCTGTGCTCTCCGCGAAGAACTGACATTTCAGAACGCAAAGGAAATGATCCGCACCCACCCCGACGTAGTCCTCGAGTGTTTCGACCGTCCGGAATCAAAAGCCACCATTGCCTCCTACTGCCTGAAAAACCTCCCCAGCATACCGCTGGTAACTGTGTCGGGCATCGCCGGATGCGGCCCGCTTTCCAAAATCCGCCTATACTCGCCAAGACCCGACATGTTCGTCATCGGCGACCTCCAGAGCGAAGCGGGACGAAATACAGGCACACTCTCATCCAGAATAACTTTCGCCGCCGCCATGCAGGCACATATCGCCATCCTGCTGCTCGCCGGAAGGCTGGATGATATCCGTGAAGACCTACATCAAACCCTGGAAACATCTGAACGACACTTACTCGGCAAAAACAAAAACTTATGACTCCTCTGTCTGTTTCCCTTATCGCGCTTGCCCTCTCGATGGACGCGTTCGCCGTATCCATCGCCACTGGCGCATCAATCAAAAAAAATCGCATGGCAGAGGCCCTGAGAATGGGCCTCATCTTCGGAGTCTTTCAAGCGACCATGCCACTTCTGGGTGCAATCCTTGGCAAGGCCCTCTCAGATATTCTCTCGGCATGGGGACACTGGACCGCTTTCACAATCCTTTCTGCCATAGGGTTGAAAATGATCTATGAGGCACACTTCCTAGATAAGGAACAGAAGAAGGAAAAGGGCGGCCGCCTCCCCTTCAGAACTCTTATCCTGCTAGGTGTGGCAACCAGCATAGATGCCCTCGCCGCGGGTTTCTCTCTCTCACTCATCGTTGGGCCGGCAGTTTTTGCCATCGCCCTCGTCATCGGGGCGGTGACCTTCATAGTCTGCACGGCAGGCGTGTTTATCGGCGGGCATGCCGGACACGCCCTGGAAGATAAAATCGAGACCGCCGCAGGTGTCATACTCATAACAGTCGGGTTACAAATACTGCTCACACACCCATAAACCAAGAGCCAATTTAAAATTTATGCGTGAACCGCGTCGGAAGCGCAGGCACAGCAGGAGGTGCGGCGAAATGGAGGCGGTGACGGGTAGCTATAAAACATTCAATTACCTTCTCATGCGTGAAGATTTTGCTGTACTGGCAATCTCCTTGAACCAGCAATAGAGGACCGGGACGAACAGTGGGGTTATCGTCGCCATGAGCATTCCTGCGAATACCGGGATGGCCATTGGTCGCATGACATCTGCGCCCCGGCCTGTGGAGGTGAACACCGGGATCAGCGCGAGGACTGTGGTGGCGGTGGTCATGAGGCATGCCCTGACTCTTAGCGAAGCGCCCTCGACCACTGTTTTGCGGATTTCGCAGATGTCTGAGGGCTGGTTTTTTTTGAAGCTGTCGTCAAGGCATGTGGAAAGCACCACGCCGTCGTCGGTGGCGATCCCGAAGAGAGCCAGAAAGCCTACCCACACCGCCACGCTGAGGTTCACGGCCCCGACCTGGAAAAGCTCCCTGAGGTTCACCCCCAGAAACGCGAAGTCGAGGAACCATGGCTGCGCACAAAGCCAAAGCATAATAAATCCCGCGGCCCATGCAGAGCCGATGTCCACAAAGACCAGGAATGCGGTGGGGATGCTGTGGAACTGGAGGTAGAGGATGATAAAGATGATCATCAGCGACATCGGCAGCACAAGTATCAGCTTCTTGCTTGCCCTGACCTGGTTCTCGTAGGTTCCGGCGAAATGGTATGAGACGTTCTGGGGGAGGCGCATAGTGCCGTCTTCCAGACGCGTCCTGAGATATCTCTCACAGTCCTCGACGACATCAACCTCCGCCATGCCTGGAGCCTTGTCGAAAAGAACATAACCGGTCAGGAAGCCGTCCTCGCTCCTTATCTCCTGAGGCCCTTTGACGTAGACGATCCGGGCGAGTTGGGAGAGAGGTATCTGGAGTCCCGACTCGCCTGTCACGAGCAGTCTTTCCAAGGCCTCGACGGAGTCCCTCAGATCCCGCATGTATCTGACCCTTATGGGATAGCGCTCGCGTCCCTCGACTGTCGTTGAGATGCGTCTGCCGCCGACGGCCACCTCGATAGTCTCTTGAAGCCTTGCGACGGAGATGCCGAAGCGTGCCGCGGCGGCGCGGTCAATCCTGATCTCGAGATAGGGCTTGCCGATTATTCGATCTGCGAATACGGTCTCCGGTGCGACAGAGGGGACTTCCTTCAAGAAACTCTCGATCTGGATTCCCGCGGCTTGTATGGCCTCAAGGCTCGGCCCTTTGACCTTCACCCCCATTGGCGCCCTCATTCCGGTCTGGAGCATCACCAATCTTGCGGCGATGGGCTGAAGGCGCGGTGCGGAGGTTGTGCCGGGTATCTCGGTCGCCCTGGCGATCTCGGCCCAGATGTCGTCGGGATGCCGGATGCCTGACCAGGCATCGCGTCCTTGGTTGAGGTCGGGATCCAGCGGCGGGCGCCAGAGCCTGAAAGGCCTGCCGTATGGATCCGGGATGAGACGGCCATCCTGGTCGCGCTCGAAGCTCCCTTTCACGATGTAGGGCTTTCCATCCGGGGCGGCCAGTGCGATGCCCTCCTCTGACCGGAAATGGTCGTCCTTGGCTCCGTCGAACTTGAAGTTGAGCCGTCTCCCGTCGCAGTCGGCCATATACTGTGGTTTGTAGTTTATCAGTGTCTCGATCATCTCCACCGGAGCGGGGTCCAGCGGGGAGTCTGCCCTTCCCAGCTTGCCTACGGCGCTCTCCACCTCCGGTATGGCAAGCATCATAAGATTCTGTTTCTGCATGACATCGAGGACCTCGCCGATGCTGGCATGGGGCATCGTGGTGGGCATGAAGAGGAATGAACCCTCGTCCAGAGGCGGCATGAATTCCCTGCTGAGCCCTGGGAAGGTCTCCGCCACGGCTGCAAACATACGAGTTTCCCTGACTCTGCCCGGAAGCCAGCCCGCGACTGAGCCGAATCCCAGCCAAGAAAACAACCCCAGAAGGTAGATGCAAACTGGCAAGGAGGCAAAGCAGAGCTTGTGGTCCAGGCACCAGGAAAGCATAGTGTTGAACTTCCACCGGTATAGAGCAAAGAAGCCCAGCACTGATCCCAGCACGGAGGCAACCCAGAGCAGGTTGAGCATTATCCCGCGGTCAGGGCCCAGGGGAAGCCATTGCAGGGCAAGCCATGCCGAGACAGCGCAGACGACAATCCATAACATGCAATGGCGGGACATCGTCTTCGTCTTTTCCGAGAGGTGCATCATGACGGTCTGGACTATCGAGAAGAGCACTATCAGCAGTCCGGCCCACCATTTGGTGAAAGCCATCAGCACTAAACCTGATACAGCCAGCGAGCCGGGAAGCAGGAAGACTTTCCATGGCTTCCAGCGTTTGAAGAGACTGCCGAGGGAAAAAAACGTATGGGCACCTGCGGGGACGATAGTCAGTGCGACAACCAGAGATGCCGCCAGGACAAAAATATATGTGTATGCCAGAGGCCGGAAAAGCTTTCCCTCCGCGCCCTCGAGCGAGAAGACCACCATGAAGCTCACTACCGTGGTCGAGACAGCAGTCAGCACCGCGCCTCCTTCCTCGTAGGCGGCATCGAGGACCAGGGACAACCCGTCGCCCTCCCAGCCGCGCTCCTCGACATGCCTGAGGATGTTCTCGCACACCACAATCCCCATGTCCACGACTGTCCCGATGGCAATCGCTATGCCGCTTAGCGCGACAATGTTGGCCTCAATACCGAATAGCTTCATGAAGATGAAGCACATTGCCACTGCCATAGGCATGACGCAGGATATCAGCACCGAACTTCGTATGTGCCTCACCATTGCGAGGATGACGATGACTGTCACGAGTATCTGCAGGTATAGCGCGCCGCCCAAGGTGCCCAATGTCTCGTAGATCAGCCCTGAACGGTCGTAGAAGGGCACGATCCTGACCTGGCTGAGCATGGCCCATTCCGGCCTTTCGCCGCGTGGCATGCCCCTCAGACATTCAACCCAAGCCTCATGGTTGAGCAGAGATCCGGAGTATGGGGCGAAGCCCTTTTCCCTGGCGAAGCGCTCGATCTCGCCTGGCGAGACGATATCGTGGTCTATGACCGCCCTCCAAGGCAGTCCTGGGCTTATTCGCTCGATTTCTTTCTTGACGTTCTGTATCGTGATAAGCGGGTTGGCGCCGAAGCGTGCCACGACCACTCCTCCGACGGCCTCCGTCCCGCCCTTGTCCAAAGCTCCCTGGCGAAATGCCGGACCCTCGACAACCTTTGCGACATGCCTGATCTGCAAGGCGCCGGCACCGGAGGCTTTAAGCACGGCACTGGCGATATCATCAACGGATTTTACAAACCCGACTCCCCTGACCAGATAATCCACCTTGTTAATCTCTATCGAGCGTGCGCCTACATCGAGGTTGCTCTCCGACACCGCACGGTAGACATCCTCGAGGGTCACCCCGTGCGCCCTCAGGGCATCAGGGTCAACATCAACCTGGTACTCCTTGACGAACCCTCCCACGGAGGCGACCTCGCTCACTCCCCCCGCGGCAAGCAGAGCGTGCCTCACCTGCCAGTCCTGAATGCCCCGAAGCTCATCAAGCCCCCATCCGCCCACCGGCTGGCCGTCCTCGTCCAAACCCTCCAGAGTGTACCAAAATACCTGGCCCAGCGCAGTCGCGTCGGGGCCTAGGGAGGGAGACACACCATGAGGCAGAAGATCAGGCGGCAGGCTCGAAAGCTTCTCGAGTATCCTGCTGCGCGACCAATAGAATCCGGCATCCTCCTCGAAAATGATGTATATCGAGGAGAATCCGAACATCGAGGTGCTTCTTATGGTACGCACCTTGGGTATGCCGAGCAGAGAGACGGTCAGGGGATTGGTTATCTGGTTCTCGACATCCTGGGGTGAACGGCCCTCCCACTGGGTGAAGACTATCTGCTGGTTTTCCCCGATGTCGGGGATAGCGTCCGCGGAGACCGGATACCTGACTATTCCCGGGATTTTCCAGTCGAACGGGGCCACTACCGCACTGCCCAAAAGCAATCCCGCGACCGCAAGGAAAACAATCAGCTTGTTCTCAAGGCAGAATTTGATGATTGATCTCACTTACTCCGTCCCCAGTTCCCCCTTGTTGACCCCGCATCGGAGCATCACCGCGCCGTAGTAGGGGTTCAGCAAATGTTCATCGTCCTGGAGCCAGTCGGCTCCCTTGTCGTCGAATGCCATGGGGCAATGCATCTTGTAGACCTTCCTGTCCGACCCGAACTTGAGCACCAGCAACTCCATCGCAGCGCTCAAGTCCAGGAAGGCGGCCCTGGCATCGGCGATATCCCCCGAGTCCCTCACGCGCAAGGCCGAAAAACGCAGCCTGCGCCCCAATTCATCCCAGTCCTCACTCGCATAGGCGTCAAGCACGCCGCCATCAGCCCCGTCCAGCGCCTGCACAAGCTCTCTTGCCGCGGCAGCGGAGTTCGCGAAATCGTCGCCCGCCAGGCTCTTCTGCAGTGTGAAATAGGCATTGTGGACAGCGCGGAGGCTCTCGGCGAACTCCCTCGGCACGGAATGCATGAGGGTGGCGGATCCAGCACGGTCATTAGCCCCGGATTCGTCGTTACCATCTTGGGACATCATGCTTGGCCGGGCGAGAAGCTGCAACGAGCTGTCTATCTTGAAAGCCCCCTTCACCACGACCCTGTCCCCCTCCTCCAGACCGGACTTGACCACGTAGTGGCCGCCGGCTTTCGGCCCTAGGACAACCTCGCGCCCCTCGTATACCCCCTTTCCGGTCTCGACATAGACCACCGCCCTCCTACCCGCGAGCAGCGGCGCGCTCTCCGGTATGACCAGAGGAGCACGAAAGCCCCTCTCGGTAACGGCCATGCCAAGACTTGCCGCGTCAACAAGATCCACTCCGCAGATGTCGCACTTTCCCGGCTTATCCTTGACTATCTCCGGATGCATCGGGCTGATCCACTTGCCAGACAATGAAGGCTCTATCAGCGTGCCGTCGTCTGCGAATCTCGCACGCAACACCGCCCTGACGAAAGTCCCCGGCCGGAGTGAACCGTCAAGGTTCTCGGCATTCAGACGCACTTTAACGGTACGGCTAGTCTCGTCGAGCACCGGCTGAATAAAGGCCACCCTCCCTTTGTAAACCCTGCCCGGCGAGGCATCCGTCTCGAACCTCACCTCCTGACCGTAGCGAAGCCATGGGATATCAATCTCGAAGGCATCAAGGTTTATCCACACAGTCCTCAAGTCGGAGATGGTGAAAAGCGCATCCCCGATATCGAAGTAGCGTCCCTCGACCACATTCTTCTCCACGACTATCCCGGAGATGGGTGCACGGATTGTCAGCCTTTGCGACACCTCGCCGCGCGCGATGATATCGTCAACCTCGGTGTCAGGGAAACCCCAATAGCGGAATTTCTCGCGGACCGAAGCCAGCGTCCTTTCCCCAACCTCCCCAAGACCCGCACCACCCTGCTTTAGCTTCAACGCCTGGAAAACCTCCTGCTGCGCAACAAGCAGCTCAGGCCCGTAGACCTCGGCTATCTTGTCCCCCTTGGCCACCGACATCCCCGTGTAGTTCACGAAAAGCCTGTCTATACGCCCCGGGAAGCGCGCGGTGATGTGGGACATGGTTATCTCGTTGTGCCCCACCTTGCCGAAAAGCCGCACCTCCACCGCGACAAAACGGCGGGCAGCCACGGCGGTC
>JAFGFR010000047.1 GCA_016930955.1 Victivallales bacterium
CGGACCCGCCGTCACGCGCGCTCACCACCGCACGCTCGTCATAATCCTTGATGATAGCCTCGCAACGCTCGAAAGCCTTCAAACTGACATCGTACAAGCCCGCCGTAAAACTCGCGCTGCCCTCGTCAAGACGCCACGCAAGCTCGTCCCCGGTATCCAACCTGGCCTCGCTCTTCGACGCAAGCATCTCCGCGGCGCCCTTGAAGTCCCCGGAGTAGTATTTGACCATGAAGGGCTCCTTCTGACCCCGTGCATCCATGATCGTCGAGCAGCCGGAAAGAAACAGACACGAAACACCAACAGAAAAAACAATTGCGAACCTCGCAAACATATCCATAAATCCCCTGCAATATACCGCAATCCCGAAACGGACTTCAAAGACATTCCCCCAAAAAACCCTATAATCTTCCGCATGGCTCCACACAAGTCAAGCGCAATAGGCAACTTTGCTCCCTTCAACGCCATTTTTTGCATGGCATCTGAAGGAGTGCCGATCCCACAGGTTTCACCTTCAGCCGCACAGCAAACCCTTGCATTGAAAAAGCCTTCCCTTGTTTTGTCGGACTTGTCGGACTTGTCGGACTTGTCCGACGTGTCCGACGTGTCCGACGTGTTTGAGGACAGGCCCTACACGGGCTTGCCTGTGCGAAGTTTGAAATTGGCTCAGTTGTCAGGTCGCCTTGCAAGGCCTGGAAGCTCCCCACCGCCTTCCCATCTCTCCCAATCAGGCATGTAGAAAGACATCAGGCTCTTGAAAAGCCTGCCATGATTCGGGACTCGAAGATGAAGAAGCTCATGCACAATCACATAGGTCTGGAATCCACTATTCTGGACCAGGATATCTTCACTGAAGCTGACCCACTTGCCAGGCGAACATGATGCCCATTTGCTCTTCATCCTTTGCACTCGAACCTGCGCAGGTTTCACCCTCAGCCGCACAGCCCACTCGTGAACCCTTGCCTTAAACAGGCCTTTCTCTTCTTTTGTCTGACATGTCCGACTTGTCAGGCTGAATTGAGAACGGGCACTCATGGGCTTGCCTCCGCGCGGAGCAGCTTCTCCGCAACATGGATCATCCGTTCTTTACCGACGAGCGGGAGAAGAGCCTTGTAAAGCTCTGCCTTCAACTGCCGCAGTTCCGCAGCATTGTCCCTGTGATGGATGAATCTCTCGAAGATCTCGCCAATGACAACCGCCGTTCTATCCGGCTGCGCGACATCTTCATTCTTCAAGGTCCAGAAGAACGAGAACGTGTTCTCGTCGAATCCCATTTTTTGCTGTTGCCGTTGTGCCTCGACGATTTCGCGTATAAGCGCTTCGATCTTCTTGAGTGCCACCTCCGTTGCTACCTGCCTCTCGTCGTAGGCATCCATGATCGCCTCCGCCCGATCCCCGATAGGCTTCAGATATGGGTTGCTCTCCCCGTCTTCAAGTACCGTCTTGCGGACACTGTTCACCAGATTGATGATCTTCGCCTTGTCCGAACTGCTGTTCTCCTTGATTGCCTCCAGCGTCTTCTCATCTATCTTGACGACCGAAATAGTTGTCTCCAGCCCAAAGCTCTCAGCCTTTTCTCGAACAAGTTGCTCAGTCTTCCTGGCGATGTCACCGTAGAGTATCGTTTTTTTGCGGAAGGCGTTGCAGATGATCTGGTATAGCAAGGACAAACACCCGAATTCGTCAATGAAGTCGCGCAGCTTAGGTGATGGGGACAAAATCTCGTAGAGCATCTCAAGCTGCTTGTAGAGCTTGTAGAAAGCCTCACGTTTTTCCATTTCTGAGAACGTCTCTATGGCCTTCTCGACCGACTTGTCGTCTATACCCCCCTGGCAGAGGTCTATGTAGTTGCGTGCGGGTCCGGTCATGATTTCCTTGAACTTGTCGAAGAGAATATCCATATCCTCGATCACCCCGCTCACGACATCCGAATCGAAGGCGAGCGCCTTCTCCAACTTCTCGAAGACTCCGACAAAGTCAACCACCAGCCCACAGGGCTTTTGCGTATCTGCATCGCGTTCATAGGGGCGATTTACCCGGGCGACCGCTTGCAGCAGGACATGGTCACGCATCGGCTTATCCAGGTACATACAATAGAGAACCGGCGCATCAAAGCCGGTCAACAGCTTGTCGGTGACAATGAAAATCTTTGGCTGTGTATCAGCCTTTGGGAACAGCTTCCGTGCCTTCTTCTCTGCATCGGGTGCAACCTGATGTCTATACACTTGTGGATATCTCTCGCTATCGTGCTGCGCGGATGTGTAGATCGGCAGGGAGTATTCCGGAGGCAGAATTTTGTCCAGCGCCTCTTTGTATAGCGCACAGGTTTCACGGTCCACGGCAACGAGGAATGCCTTATAGCCCAGCGGCTCGACGTTATTCGTGAAGTGCTCGGCCACGAACGCCGCGACCTTCTCGACCCGGCCTTTTGATTTCAGAAAGGTTTTCAGGCGCATGGCGTGATCAAGAATCCTATTCAGTTCATCAACATCGCTCACGCCCTCGGCTTCGGCGATGTTCAGAAATTCTTCCTCCAACTGCTCGCGCGGTACGCGAATCTCGCTCGGCGCCAGCGTGTATTTAAGCGGCACGGTTGTACCGTCGGCTATTGACTCGGCTATTGAGTATTTGTCGAGATAGCCCTCCTCGTCTTCCTTGCCAAAAGTCTTGAATGTGCCCTTGCCGTAGGCTGTTTTATCTATGGGTGTGCCGGTGAAGCCGATCAGCGTCGCCTTGGGCAAAGCGCCGAGGAGATAGTTCCCGAGATCACCGCCTGTCGTGCGGTGAGCCTCATCAACCAGCACAAAGATGTTCTCGCGTGTGTTGATGTCCTTCTTGATTCCATCGAACTTGTGAATCATCGAGACGATCAGCCCGCGGAAATCGGATGATAGCAGCTCGCGGACCGACCAGTTGCCGCGGATACATTCGAATTCGTAGAAAGCACGCTTGGTATCGTCGTCAAGCTCAACCAACAGCTTTAGTTTGCTGTAGGACAAGCTGCTGAGGAGCCTCTCAGGAGGGAAATTCGATTGTGCCGACGCTGTCGGCACTTTCATGTCGTCAGCTGAAATACATTCCGGCATAAGCGGCTGGAATTGTGCCGACACCGTCCGCACAATCTGCGGATATGTGCGGTAAAACTTCAGATAATCGTAAAGCTTACGCCGATTGCAGTTGCTGAGTCCCTCCAAGCGACTTGCCAGATTGCCGAGCAGATTTTCGCCGTACTCAGCCCTGTCGGCACCATGCAGTTCGTATTCGGCAATGTAACAGCCAATCAGCCAATTCCGAACAGTCAGGCTGATGTTCACGGCCTTGCTCGCGTGGTCGCTGAGTACAGTGTGAACGCTTTGTATAGATGCTACAAGTTGCTCGAACGTGTCGGCGCTTCGCTTCGGCGAGATCATTCGACACCTCCCTTGAACCCCATCTGCGCGAAGATTTTCTTGAGGTCGGCATCTATCTTCCTCGCCTGTGACTCTAGGCCATCCTTGCCCCACAGCTCTTCCATCACTTCGGGGATGGGCCTGTATATTTCCTGTTCGCTTGTGTCCACGTATCTTGAGGGGGATAAATTGTAGTCGTTCTCCGCGGCATCGGCTCTCGTGATGACCTTGACGAAACTGGCGATGTCCTGCCCCTTGATGAATGCCTGGGCGATTTTTTTGACGCTGTCATCGGGGATATAGTTCTTAGGTCGCCCCTTCTTGAACTCTTGACTGGCGTTTACCAGCACGATCTTTCCCTTGCGGTGCGGAAGTTTGTTGCAGTTGAGCAGAACAATGATCCCTGCCGCAGTCGTGTTGTAGAAGAGATTATCTGGAAGCAGAACTATGCCGTCAACCAGATCTTGGTCCACAAACCACTTCCGGATGGTTTTCTCTTTGTCTTCATTGCGGCTTCCGCTGCCGCCGTCAGTCTCCCGATCCGAACCGCTGGCCGGGCGGGGTAACGACCGACTTGAAAGCCACGGCGACACGGGCGGATGGAAAGACACGTTACGAAATCGCCATACCGTGGGCAGATATAGGTTTGAGCCGCGTCCCAGAACCCGGGACCGCACTTGGACTCAGCGTCCTTGTCAACAACGACGGCGGCAAAGCAGGACGCTTCGGCCTGCAATGGTTCTTCGGCATCAATACCCGACGCGGCATCTTCGATCAAATGGGAACTTTATGGATGGAATAATCCTGAATGAAGCAGTAAAATCTCAAAAACGGCAGTTGGTGATCGTCCACTGCGTTATTTAGAATGATGCTTGTCTAGGTGCCCGGGAGCATGTATATTCGCTGCACCATGAGACACAGCAATGCCAGAGCAGAGATTACAGCCACTGTGGGCGAGGGATTTACAGACCCCGCCTGGTTTGGCTTTTCTGCCGATGCGGACGGGACGGCCAACGCGCTCGCGCTCCAGAGGGCGGTGGACCGCGGCGGGACAGTCCTCGTCGCCAAACCCGGGACCTACGACATCGGCTCCACCGTGTATGTGGGCAGTCACACCTCGCTGGAGTTCGGCAACGGGGTCTTCATAAGGAAAGTGGCCTCTGCAAAGCCCTTCATGCATGTTTTACTCAACAAGGGCGTTCTTACCGGGACTACTGACCAGGGCATCGCGGTTGTCGGGCTTAACCTCATCGTGAACTCGGTTGACCTGATTGATTTTCAGGTCTACGGGCTCCGTGGGCAGATCGCGTTCTTCCGCGTGAAGGATCTCAGGATCGAGCGCTTCAGATGCCTCGACCTCGGCAAGGCACAGTTTGCCGTCCACGTCTGCACCTTCGAGGATCTGATTGTGGACGATGTGGTGATAGAAGGGCAGAAGGACGGGATACACCTCGGGCGCGGCAGGCGTTTCGCGATCCGCAACTGCGTGTTCAGGACCTTCGACGACGCCATTGCCCTCAACGCCCACGACTACTCGACAAGCAACCCAGAGCTGGGGTGGATAGAGAACGGTGTGGTCGAGAACTGCCATGACCTTGATGCCGACAGCACCACAGGATTCTTCTGCCGCATACTCGCAGGCTCGTGGATACATTGGGAGCCCGGGATGGAGGTTCGCCAGTCAGACTTGGTCGTCAGCAATGGGCGACTATACCGGGTCCAGGCACAGCCGGACGGGAAAGTATTCAAGTCAATCACACGCCCGGAACACCAGTCCGGCACAATTATCCTAGACTCCATCCCCTGGGGAATGGTCCAGGAAGATCCCGTCACCTTCGCCGGCGTAAGGAACGTGGCATTCTCAAACATATTCCTCGAGAAGCCGCGCGTCGCCTTCTCTATCCACTTCGACGACGACAACTACAGCCGCTCGCATTACCCCGGCTCGGATGCCCCAGTACAGAGCCAGCTATCCTTCCGCAACATCAACATCCTGCACGACAAGGACGTGCCGCTATTCAACGTGGCAACCCCGGTTGACTCCATCACAATATCCGAGTCGTCCATAAGAAACAACCCCGTCGCATTCAAAGGCGACTTCGCCGGGAAATCCCATACTACCCACGTGTCGTTCATCGGATGCACATTCCGGCACGGCAACAGGATGGATATTATTACCTGCTCCGGAAGCAGGAGGATATCCCTAAAAACCGCAACGAGCAACATAATCCATGAATCGTTCTCGGCGAGGATCGCGAGTGACGGCTGCAGCTCATGCTCTATAGACTCCGACCTCCCTGGGTTACGAAAACATGCCGAAAAAGCGATGTGGGAGGCATGAAACTTTTCGCGAGCAAATATTTTCTCCCGGCGATGATCTGTTCAGGATGCTTCATGATATTCTCGCTATGGATACTATATGTGTCAGTGGACCATCACTCCCGGCAGATCAAGGCACGTCAAAGGCTGTCGCTCAATATCGCCGAGTCTTTCATCGTCTTCTCCAAGCTCCTGGTCGAGGAGCACCACGACAACCCCGGGCGTGTCAACCAGATATTCGAAACCCTGCAGGAAACTTCAGAATCCATAAACTATATCAGCCTGTCGGACACCAAAGGGAAACACATAGCCTCCGCCGGATACTGCGCACATCTCGATAACGGCGCAAAATTCAGCCACGGGAAAAACTTCATCAAGCATGAAGACTCAGTCATCATAAGGAAAAACTTCCCGTCGGGTACCGGGAAGCCGGACTATACCATAACCATCTCCGTAGATACTTCAAGCTGCTTCGCCGCCTCCGACGCACGCTCGAACCTGCCGAAAATAACTTTCATCGCAGGTTCAGCTATATTCGCGCTCGCATTCATCATCTGGTCACAGTTCATCAGGATACACGAGCTGGGCTCGAGGCTGCTCGCGGAGAAGAGGAAGAGCGAGTTTGTGGACGAGCTCGGGCTTGCCGCAACCGGCCTGGCCCACGAGACGAAGAACCCTCTGGGCGTGATAAGGGGCCTTGCGCAGAACATCGCTGACAACAGCAAAGTTTCTGTAAGCGTCCGGACAAAGGCAAGGGAGATCATGGAGGAGACAGATGTCACCACCGCCAGGCTGGGAGACTTCCTCAGTTACGCAAGACTCCGTAAACCGTCCCCATCGCCCATCGATGCACAGGAATTCATCACACGTATCGCCGGACTGCTCGACGACGACTTCAAAAACGCCGGGATAAAACTCGTCCACACCGTGGATGTCCCTTGCGTCATGGCCGACAAGGACATGCTCTCACAGATGCTCATGAACCTCCTTACCAACAGCCTCAAATTCACACCGGAGAACGGCAGAGTCGAAATCTTGCTCACCCCGTCTGGGGGAGCAAGGGCGACCCTCTCGGTCAAGGACAACGGCAAGGGAATCCCGGCAGCAATCCTCCCGAACGTCTTCAAACCCTACGTCTCTGGCACCCCCGAAGGTTATGGCATCGGTCTTGCCATCGTCAAACGCATTGCCGAGCAGTCAGGATGGAAAATCAAACTGCTCTCCAAGCTCGACTCCGGAACAGAAGTCACCATCGCTGGGATTGAAGTCCCGGGGCAAATCGAATGAACTATCATGAAAGCGTCCGGGACTACTACGAGAAAAGCCTCTGGCTATACCGTCGGCACTGGGATAACTCCGATTCATTGAGCATGCACTTCGGATTCTGGGAGAAAGACACCAGAAATATCCACCAGGCTTTCCTGAACGAGAATCAGGCAGTGATTGACGCAGGCCAGATCACTTCTGCCCAAAAAGTCCTCGATGCCGGCTGCGGCATTGGCGGAACCTCGATATATATCGCCGAAAAGACCGGGGCCAAAGTTTTTGGAGTCAGTCTGGAGCCATTACTTATCCGGCATGCGAACAGAAACGCGGAAAGGCATAACGTCGCCGGCCTATGCGATTTCTTGGTCGGCGACTACTGCCGTCTGCCTTTCCCCGATGGTTACTTCGACATCGTCTTCGGGATCGAGAGCATTTGTCATTGTTCGCCCAAAATCTTATTTCTGAGCGAGGCCTACCGGATCCTGAAGCCACAGGGCAAGTTGATCATTGCCGATGCCTATCTTGCACGTGAACCTGAAAACGAGGAAGAATCACAGGTGATCGAAACCTTCAAAAAGGCTTACAACCTCAAGGAGTTCATCTCTGTAAAGCTCATGGAAGATGCCATCGCTGAAGCAGGGCTCGTGATCACAAGCAGGCAATCCGTGATCCATAAGATCAAGCAGTCGCTTGAGGTCACCGACCCCCTGCGACGGCGGGTCGCGTGGCTGATGCCGGTAATCTCGCGCATTCCGCTGGAGACATGCCAGATCATCCACAGGAACTACCTCGGCGGGGCATCATCATATCTCGGCATACAACTGGGCCTCGCCGACTATTTTTTGCACGCATGCAGGAAAAAACTTTGAGCTGAATTCAAAACTCCCTGTAGCGCTCTGCCGCACCTGCGTTCCCAAGGCGGTTCAAGCGGAGTTTTGGAATTGGCTCACGGAAAGGGGGTTTCAATGTGTGGCAATGTGCCCGTCGGCGATATGGAAAATCTCCGCACAATCGAAGAAACCGTTGCCTGGGACTTCGGTGAATGTGAAGAAAACCTGCTCGGACTTGTCTATCGTCTCGAAGAATGCGTCTGTGGCGGCGGAATCAAGGTCGCCAGTGACATCGTCCACCAAAGTGATGACTTTCGAGCCTTCGTCGCCTTTTTGTGCTATCACTGAGACCGAGGCCATCTTCAGGCAGAGGGAAGCGAGCCTGCAGAATCCGTTGGAACCGAAGTGCCTCAGGGAACGCCCGTTGAGGACAAAGTCGAAGTCGTCCGTGTGCGGCCCGATTGTGGTGTACCCCTTTGATACGTCGCGGGCACGCGTGTCAGAAAGTTTTGCCAGATAGCTTCCCGCATCTTCCGAGCCGTTGAAGGGGGCATATTTCAGCGCAAATGATTTCACATCGTTGCGAATGCTGCGGAAAATCCTCAGCATCTCGGGAGTGAGCTCGGTGAGGATTTCCCGGCGTTTATTCGTGATCAGCGCCCCGTTCTCGGCGAGTATCTTCTCGAATGCCAGCATCGAGCCTAAGTCAAACGTCTCCCTTAGAAGTGTGTTCCTCATCTTCAACGCATCGGAGTAGGAATTCAGGGCGGCGAGGTAGATTGGATCGGCGGACGAAAGCAACATGTTTATAAAACGCCTGCGCACAGACGCGTTTTGGGTCACCAGCATAATGTCGCCAGGAGTGAAGGCAACCAGCTTGAACTGGCATATGAAATGGCTTGCCTTGTGCACTGGCGCGGCATCTATCCTCAGACGGCGCTTGTCGGAGTAGTCTATCTCCAGCAGATGCTTCCAGCCTTTCCCCGTGTCCAGCGTGGCGGAGAGGAAAAACCCCTCGGTCCCTATCCTGCCCAGATCCGCCAACGAGGATGTCCTGAAAGACCTCAGAAGGCCGAGGAAATATATCGCCTCGAGCAGATTCGTCTTGCCTTGCCCGTTGGCTCCTGCAAAGACGTTGATCTTGCGGCTGAAACAGGCATCGAGCCTTTCGAAGTTGCGGAAATTTTTGAGGGATATGTCGTGGATCATTCTTTATGCCGGATTCTGTCCACCTCTACTGCCGCCTTGGCTCGCGTGTTCTTAAGCCAGTTCCCGATCTTATCCTCGACCAGCTTGCTTTTGATTGAAGCGACAATCTCGTCCATGCAGTTGTCCACCGTGCATGGGGAGGGAGGTCTCTTGTCGTGCAACTTGGCGATGTGGTACCCGAAAGGTGTCCGGAACACCGGGGACACCTCCCCGGTGTTCATTGAGAGCACCACCGTCTCGAACTCCTCGACCATCATGCCTTTGCTGAACCATCCTATGTCCCCGCCTGATTCCTTGCATTCGGAATACAACTTCGCGGCCTCGGCAAAATCCAGGCCGTCGAGAATCTCCTTGCGAATCTCGCACATTTTCAGAAAAGTCTTCCCGGCATCTCCCGGCGAAGGCCTTTTGACTATATGCGAGGCATGGGCCTCGGCAGGCTTCATCCTGCCCTTCATGTGCTTCTCGAAAAGTTCCTCGATCATCTCTCGCGACGGCTCAGGGAAATTCGAGAAACGCCTCTGTACAAGCATGTCAACCCTGAGCTTGTCCTCGAGGAGCCTTCTTGCCGCAGACTCGTCCCGCATGTCGGATTCGGCGGCACATGCCCTCAGGAAGCCTCTTGCAGACGGGAGCATTGCCTTGAAACCCGGCAACTCCCTCTCGATTAGATTTTTAGGCGGAGGCGGCATCTCCTTCTTCGCCGCATTGGAGAGCAGGCAGCCGCGTATAATCTCCTCGGCAACCTTGGTTCTTGCCTCTTCATCGGAAATACCCGGGAACTGCTGCGAAATATCCTGGAGCATGATCATGCAGAAGTCGTTCCCGAATATTTTCTTGTCCACTCGAACTCTCATTTTTGATCCTTTGGGGTGAATACACCGAAAATCTTCTGGCTCCTTTTGCGGGCTTTGTCCTCGTAGTCCTTTTTCTCCAAGTCCATGACTTCCCTTTCAAAGGGGTTCAGGCCGTCACGGGAAAGAAGGCTTTCGTCATCGTCGTCGAGATGGCTTTCCCTTGCCTTCCGATCGGTTTTTTCTGAACGCACCTCCAGCTCACGCTCGTAGGCCTCTATATTGCTGCGCCTTAGGCTGTCGCAGGAGCATAGGCAGGTCACTGCCAATCCTGCGGCGATAACCTTATGGGTATAGAGAAATTTATTCATCCGACTTGTCGCTTCCGAAGAGTCCCCTGACCCCATCAATAAGCCTGCCGGCACCATCCTTCACAGTGCCGCCAATGTCAAATTCGAACCCGGCCTTGGATGCGGAATTCAGCACTGTCTCATATACGGCGTAAAAGATACTGTGTGCTATTTCCCCTGCGGTCGCCCCCTCCGGCCCCTGACCAAGATCCTGTACCACGATGTCCGGCAAAGGGATATTCGCGGTCTTGCCCGTCGTTACAGCGATCAGACGGCTGTTCTCAAACCGGAAAAGGTCTATCTGAAGCCTTTTGGCAGGCTTGGCTCCCTTTTCTGCGGGATCCGGCTTCTCCTCCTTTGGCTTGCTTGTCGCCCTCTCGTCCTTTTTCGTGAAATCGTCAATGTTCTTTTTGATGGCAGTAAGATTAGTCTCGGTGAGCTTGACCTCCAGACTGGCTTCCATGTCGTCAATGATTATCCTTCGGACAACAATTTTTTCGGAGAAAAGCGACGACAGAGCAATCGAGATCTCCATATGCCCGATCCTGAAGGCGTGAGGATGCGTATAGCCAGGCGGGTTGCCTATCGAGAAATCACTGATTGACACCGTCCCCGAGAAAGGATTGAAAATGCAGCTGCCCATCGAGCACTTTGTCCCCGTGATCCTCGGGAGCACCCCATTCACCCCGGCCTTCACTATCGAGCCTATACTGAACGCAAGCGCCAGAAATCCGACGATCAGCGCCACCGCCGCTATCCCGGCAAGCAGTACCGTTCTCTTTTTCTTTCTGTCCATTGTGTTACTCCTCCGGGTTGATATTCTTGTTTTTCACGTGTGAAATCTTGAACCTTTCACTTTCATCGCCCATATTGGCGAGCCTCACTTTTTTCGTCTCCGTCAGCTCCCCGTCACGCCTGATCTCTATCGTCACAAATTTCGTCCCCGAGCCCTGATAGTAGTGCACCCAGTACAAATATTCCCCCTCGGGAGCTCGATTCTCCGGCCAGAAGATGTTCTCGGGGCCGCCTCTGCTGGTGTCGTCACGGTCCAGCTGTCCGCCGCAATCGCACCCCTTCCTTTGAAACCATATATGATGCCCGGCAGGATCAAGCACGTGCAGGTCGATGTCATGCTCCTTAGGATGCCAATAGATGCGGAAGGACACGTCGCCTGTGCCCATCGGCTTGCCAATGCCTCCTCCCCCTCCGCCGCCCCCCGGGACTCCGGCAGGTGCCCGGGTACGGATCTCGGCAGGCTGTTCCTGAGTGTCCTGCTGTTTGTTCCCCGAAATCTTCAGTGCAGATGCAGACCATTCTGCTTCAGGGTTGCTCTTCGGCAACTCGGGAGGGATTTCCGTCTTTGCCGGTTCGGTCGTCGGCGTTACGGTTTCCTTAACGTCACCGGCATGCCCGGGCATCTCGGGGACAAGGTCTGAATCGCCATATCCCGCGCCGGTGGCGGCAAAACCGCCGCCATCGCCATCGCCTTCGCCCGAGCCGTCGCCGTCGCCGTCGCCGCCGCCATCCCCGGCTCCAGACCCGACACCATCCCCGGCGCCAACACCTCCGCCTGAACCACCCCCAAAACCATGCCCGGACCCCGTGGAGCCGAAAAGAAAAACCAAAACCGACAATACAACAATAAAACAAAGCAAGGTGAAAAACGCATTGCCTTGATTCCCCTCAACCTCCAGTCTGTCTGAAGCCTCCTGAGCCATAGGCCCTCAACCTCCTGAAACAATACCCTGTCTCCTGCACACACAATAACCCGTGTTTCAGCAGCTTTCAACCCCGACCGACGACATCGGCACATCACTTTTTTCTTGCTTTGCCCCCTTGAAATGTCGAAAACAAACGTTAGATTCGATTCTCCTGTGTTTTCGCGGGGTTAAACGACGACGGGATGGACGGGGTATATGAGAATACTTGTGATCAACGGGCCCAATATGCACTTGCTGGGCAGCAGAGAGCCGGAAGTCTACGGCTCGGAGACTCTGGCGTCCCTTGAAAAGGCTGTCGCCGATTTCGCCAAGGAACTTGGGATTGAGACACGCTTCGCACAGAGCAACCACGAGGGCGAGATAGTCGAGCTCATCGGAACAGCAAGAAAAGATGCTGATGCAATCGTCATAAATCCTGCTGCATACACGCACACGAGCGTGGCGATTCACGACGCGATAAAGGCTTTCCCCAAGCCCGTGATAGAGGTTCATATGAGCAACATCCAAGCGCGGGAGGGTTTTCGGCGCGAGTCGCTGACTGCGCCGGCCTGCGTAGGGCAGATATGCGGATTCGGAGCCAACGGCTATAAGCTTGCTGTGCAGGCAATCCACTACATGCTCTCACAGAAGGCGTGAGACATATGGCATCACATTGGTTTTTCCAGTTTGGGGCGGCGCAATAAATCTCGAAATGAAAAGGATATGAAATGAAGATTGAAGAGATCAGGGCCATCGTGAATCTAATGTCGGACCACGACTTGACGGAATTCAAGATCGAGGCAGAGGAGATGAGGTTGTGCATCAGGAGGGGGCATGAGCAGGTGTTGTCTGGGATGCCGCATGGGTACTCCCTGCCGGCTGCGCCTCCGGCGGCAGCGCCGACGCTCCAAGAGTCCAAGTCGGCTGATGAAGAGATGGCCGAGACGATAGACTCTCCTATTGTCGGGACATTCTATGCCGCGTCCGCGCCGGACCAGCCGGCATTCGTCTCCGTCGGGACCAAAGTCACCCCAGACACCGTCGTCTGTATCATCGAGGCCATGAAGGTCATGAACGAGATAAAGGCCGAGAAATCAGGCACCATCAAGAAAATCCTTGTCGAGAACGCCCATGCCGTCGAGTTCGGGCAGCCGCTTTTCGTGATCGGTTGAATTAGCAAAGGCATCCCAACAACAATCCGGAAAAAGCCAAATGTTCAGAAGAATACTGATAGCAAACCGCGGCGAGATCGCCCTGCGTGTCATACGCGCATGCAGGGAGATGGGGATCGAGACCGTCGCCGTGTACTCCA
>JAFGFR010000048.1 GCA_016930955.1 Victivallales bacterium
CGTGTATTCATCGATAGTCTTGCGGCATCGTGGACATGAGCTGATATGGGCATGCCCCGGGGAACTCGGGTCAATTCGCCCGTCGAAGAACTCGCTTAGGGTCTCTTTCCCGGGGCATTTGTCTTTGGAAGATTGTTTTTTCACAGCCAAATTCCCTCTATTCCTTTTGCATCGCGAACTTCAGAGCCTCTCTGGCTCTGGCTAGACGCGACTTTACAGTTCCGAGCTCGCATCCGATGGTTTCAGCTATCTCCGAATAAGTCAGATCGTCAACGTGCCTCATCATCAGCACCTCTTTGAGTTTATCGGGCAGTCTCCTTACTGCTCGAACCAGTCTGTTCGCGGATTCCTTGGACTGGAGCATCCTGTCCGGAAGGTACCTCTCGTCTGGGATGTCAAAGTCATGCCGGATGTCGCTGTCCTTGTCGTTGCTCTCCGAACCTCCAGAAATACTCAGATTTACCTCGGCGCCGCGCCTGCGGTGCCAATGGTACTTGTTTCTCGACAAATTCACCACTATCCTGTAGAGCCATGTCGTGAAGGACGAGTCGCCCCTGAACTTGTCAAGGTGCTTGTACACCTTGAGGAAGGCATCCTGGACAACCTCCTCCGCGTCGGCTTTGCAATCGAGCAGCCCGAATGCGATCTGGTAGGCCTTCGAGGAATACTTTTTGACAATATCCTCGAATGCGCTCTGATCGCCGCTGTTGAACCTTTCGACTAAGCTCAGGTCGTTCTCAGTAACTTCTGATATTTCAATTGTCTTAGACATGCCCTTTGCGGTCATTGTTCCGTTGTTTCTTCTTAAAACATTCCTCGGTTTGCTCCGGTTGTGCCGGAGAACCGTTAAAATTAGCCTGTTGAGCAGATTAGTCAACCTCAATAAAGCAGTTAGGTCCAAGTATTGTGGAGAACATAGACCTTGTCGTTGCGGCGGGTTTTGAAATCTGTTTTGACCGATATGACATCCCCTTTTCTCGCGCGGGGCACTGGCTTGCCCTCCAGCCAGATTTCGTTAACAACATTCTTCACTGCGCCAGTGGTCTTTCCAGTGAAAAGTACCGTGTCGCCGGCGGACATGCCGTCGGACTGCACGGTTATCTCGGCCACGGACTTGCTCGAGAAGAAGTTCGACACGTACCCGATGCAGGTCTTTTTAAATGAGGCCCTGTTGCCTGACAGCGCACTCCACTCGCCGGTCTTGTCTCCCATGTAGTATCCCCCGTGCCAGAAGCCCCTGTTGAAGACGGATTCCAAGTCTTTCTCCCATGTTTGGGTTAAACAGTCGAGTTCCTTCCCGGAGGGTCTTTTGCCTGAAGGCAGGGAGAAGGTGTCAATCGCCTGCCTGTATGCCCGTGTTGTTGCAGCCACATAGTCCGCTGACCGCCCGCGACCCTCGATCTTCATTATGGACACCCCGGCGTCCATCAGTTTGTCAACCATACGGATTGTGCAGATGTCCTTAGGCGACATGACATATTTGTTGTCGATAACGAGCTCCTGCCCGGTCTCGTCGTCAAGCACCCTGTATCTCCTCCTGCAGTTCTGAAAGCATTCGCCGCGATTGGCGGAGGAATTGTATGTGGCGAGGCTCATGTGGCATGTGCCTGACACCGAGACGCATAGTGCGCCGTGTATGAACAGCTCGATCCGCATCGGCTTCCCGGATAAACCGGTGATGCCCTGATCCATAATCGTGTCGGCGATGGACCTTATGCTGTCCAGGTCGAGCTCGCGTGCCAGCACTGCCACATCTGCGAATTTCGCAAAGAATCTCAGGCTCTCGGTGTTGGAGATGTTGGCCTGGACGGATACATGTACCGGCAGGCCGATGGAGTTTGCGTATGATATGCACGCCATGTCCGAGGCGATCACCGCCGCCACTCCTGCGGATTTCGCGATGTCGCATATCTGCCTCATCGTTCCGAGCTCGCCGTTGTATATGACTGTGTTCAGCGCGAGATATGGGTTTACGGAGCACTTCCTGCATATTCTTGTGACAGTGGGGATGTCCTTCAATGCGAAGTTTGCCGATGCGTGGGCTCTCATGTTGAGTTCTCCCACGCCGAAGTATATTGAGTCCGCCCCGTTGCGCACCGCCGCGGCCAGCGACTCGAAATCCCCCGCCGGCGACAGCAGCTCGACCTTGCCGGGCTGGCGGATTGTAGTTTCGCGGGGCATCTCAGGCCTTGAAGAAGTGTTTTTTGAGGAATAGCAGTTGAAGCGATGAGTGCTTTGATCCGCCGCCTTCGTGCTTGGCGAACGGGTAGCATACGATCTGCTTCTCAGACGAGGAGTACGGCGACTCGACACTCCAGACTTTCAAGTTGAGTTTCTTTGCCTTGACCCTGGAAATAGTGTCGTCCCAGAACAGGTCGAAGTCAAGTGGCTTGGTCTGGGATATGTCGAGCCCATGCCACTTCAGAATCATCTCATCGAGCATTTTCATCGATAAAACCTTTTATCTTTTTGGCCGACAGTGCTTGCCAAAGCATGAGTGGGAATGTACATTGCGTGCGTTGTTTTGCAACTGACTAAGCATGCGGAGTGATGAGATATGGGGATATGGCAGTTTGTCTGGAATTTTTTCTTCGGCTCGTTCGAGTGGCTCTACAATTTTATCCTTGAATGGTTTTCACAGGCATCCGAGGCCGGTTTCCATCCTGGAGGCTGGGGATTGGCGGCAATCACGATACTGATGGTCGTGGTGGTCGGCAGCGGGATGACCTCGATGACAATTGCCGAGGTCAAGAACCGCAACCGGCCTCTGCATTGCGTGCTGGGCTGTATTTTGCCTGTGGTTTATCCTGCGTTGCTGCACTTTGTTCTTCCTGAGTTCCGGATAGTCAGCCGTGAGGAGCGGGACTTGGCGAAGATGGTCGAGAACATGGGAGCGGCAGAGGTACCCGTCCCCGAGTCGGATCTGCGTGCCGTGGCCAAGGCAGACAAGAAGGGTGTCACGCAGGCATTCGAGGATACTTATATACGCGACGCGGCCTTGGACCAGCAGTATTTCAGCAGGATCATGACTGATGAGGTCGGCAATCCGACAGGCCCATATATCCTCGAGATGGCCGACGGCAAGGTCCTTGAGATTTCACGGATTTCAGCGCCGCTGGGCAACGTGCTGGCTGTGGAGATAGGCCAGCAGGGTACAGCCGAGGCGAAGACGATACGCCTGCCCTACGAAAGGATAAAAAAGTGTACGTTGAAGGAGGAGTGGCTTCTTGAGGCTGAGACGGATGTCGACTATGAAGAGGAGGAAGGGAAGTAGTGTTCAAGCCGGTAGATAGCCAGCCATCGCTGCCGAAGATAGAGGAGCGCATTTTAGATTATTGGGACGGGCATAGGATATTTGCCCGGACGCTTGAGAACCGTTCAGACAGTGATGAATACGTTTTCTACGACGGGCCACCCTTTGCCACCGGGCTGCCTCACTACGGGCATTTGCTCGCCGGGACCATAAAGGATGTGGTGCCCAGATATCAGACGATGAGGGGGAAGTATGTCGACCGTGTGTTCGGCTGGGACTGCCACGGCCTGCCCGTGGAGTATGAGATGGAGAAGTCGCTTGGAATTTCCGGCAAGCGCCACATAGAGGAATACGGGATAGGGAAGTTCAACGAGTCCTGCCGGGGGATTGTCCTGAGGTACACGGGTGAATGGGCGTCCGTGGTCAGGCGCATAGGGCGCTGGGTTGATTTTGAGCGGGGCTACCGTACGATGGATCTGGCGTATATGGAATCCATCTGGTGGGTTTTCAAGCAGCTTTGGGACAATGGTCTGGTGTACGAGGGTAAGCGGATACTTCCATACTGTCCAAGATGCTCCACGCCGCTGTCGAATTTCGAGGCCAACCAAGGATACGAGGAGGTGGAGGACCCGGCGATAACCGTGAGGTTCCGTGATGCCGCCAACCCTTCTCTTTATTATCTTGCCTGGACGACGACACCCTGGACCCTGCCTTCGAACACCGGTCTGGCGGTCGGGTCGGAGATTGATTATGTGAAGGTTAGGGAAGCAGGATGCGATTGTGTCCTGGCCGAGTCGCGTCTCGCAGAATACTATTCCGATGTCTCCGGTGTGGAGATTGTTGAAAGATTCAAGGGAGCCGCGCTGGAAGGCTCATGCTATATGCCATTGTTCGACTATTTCGTCGATCTATCGAAGGATGGAGCCTTCAGGGTCGTCTGCGCAGACTTCGTAAGTACAGAGGATGGCACGGGGATCGTGCATATGGCCCCCGGGTTCGGCGAGGACGATGCCGAGACAGCGCTTCTGCACGCCCTGCCCGATGTATGCCCCGTTGACGAAGAAGGGCGGTTTACTGCAGAGGTCGGGGATTTCGCCGGGGTCTATGTAAAGGATGCCGACAAGGAGCTTATCCGTAGGCTGAAGGAGTCGGGAAGCCTCGTCAAGC
>JAFGFR010000003.1 GCA_016930955.1 Victivallales bacterium
ATGACGATTACAGATGCGATGACATGCTCCGCCACAGATATAGCCTTCAAGACCTCTTCGTCTCCGAGGAAAAGGGAGGTAAAGGCATTGGTGTCAAGAAGGATAATCCTCATTCCCAGTCCTTCGAATCAATAGTTTGAAGGTCTGATATTGCCTGATTGAACTCTTGCAGGTCCTTCTGTGACCATACGCCGGATAATTCCTGGAATGCCTTGCTGTGATCCTCAGACCGGGAGGAGTCGGAGACTCCGACAGACCCCGAGAGCAGCTCCTTGAGGGTACGATTGATGCTCTTGTTCTCTTTACGCGCCTTGACACGTATGCGCTTTTCCGTTGTCGGGTCAAGCGCATGTATGGACAATGTGGTCATTGTTCAATCTCCTGTTTGGTGCATTTATCACTCAATATACATCAACACTACATCAAGACAATACGATTTCAAGCGAGCTTTTTAAAAAAGAAATAAGGGACGGAGTATTTTTCTTTCTCGTGATGCGGAGCCCTGCATTCTCAGGGAGTCTCACGTCAAATTCATCTTTTTTGTGTTGTCTATGCTTTTCCACGCCCCCCGCCCCCGTTCCGGTGCCGGAACGGGGTCGATTTGCGGGATAATCTCGATTTTTTCACGTTCCGGACTTGAACTTTGCCCTTATCGCAGGGAATGTCCCTTCATGGTGAAAAACAAAATTTTCAATGGCGGATTCATCGAAGCCTGCCCTACTTAAATACACAGAATAAGGATCATCAACATGAAAATAATATTTTTCACGCTTCTTGCAGTATTCACAAGCTGCATGGCATATTCACAAGACAAAGATTCAAATGAAACAAAAATAAAGGAGGAAAAGAAAATGCCTGAAAAAATAATCAAGACGGACGAAGAGTGGAAAAAGATCCTGACCCCGGAACAGTATCAGGTTACAAGGAAGGGAGGAACAGAATGCGCCTTCACCGGGAAATTTTGGGATTCAAAGGGGAAAGGCACCTTCAGATGCGTATGCTGCGGCAACGAGCTTTTCAGCACCGACAGCAAATTCAATTCCGGAACAGGATGGCCAAGCTTCTGGAAGCCGGTATCGGGAAATTCAGTGATTGAAAGATCCGACGACGGCCTCGGGATGAAGAGGATTGAGATCCTTTGTGCAAGATGCGACGCACATCTCGGACACGTTTTCGAGGATGGTCCAAAGCCGACAGGTCTCAGGTTCTGCATAAACTCCGCAGCTCTCGTATTCGTGGAGAGAAAAGACGATCCAAAACCCGACAAGAAGCTTGAGACTGCGACTTTCGCAGCGGGATGTTTCTGGGGCATTGAAGCCGCATTCAAGAAAGTCCGAGGAGTCAAGGAAACAAGAGTCGGGTACACTGGTGGAAAAGCAGAAAATCCCACCTACAAGGCTGTCTGCTCCGGCAATACCGGTCACGCCGAGGCGGTCGAAATAATATTTGATCCGTCGGAAATCAAATACGAGGAACTTATCGAGGTGTTCTGGGCGATACACGACCCCACAACATTGAACAGCCAGGGGCCCGATTTCGGCACACAATACAGATCTGCAATCTTCTGCCACAGCAATGAGCAGAAAGAAGCCGCCGAAAAATCCCGAAAGGCTCTCGACGAATCAAAAAAATACAAGAAGGCGCCAGTCACAGAAATCGTTGACGCGGGGAAATTCTATCCGGCTGAAGATTATCATCAGGATTACTTCGGTAAAAAGGGTGCATATTCCTGCTCCGCAGCAGGCAAAATCCCGGAAAAGTTCCTGAAATAAAGATTTGCTGATTGCAAATCTTTATAAGATTATCGGTGTCGGGTTATATCGGGGCTTGTTTCTGTAGAAGAATAATAAATGTGCCTAGAAACTTGAAATAAGCCTTGAATATTATTGTTATTTGAATAATTTGAACCGAGGATAATTGAATTAAGCCACAAAAGAGGTGTAGGCCTGCCGCGTCGTCGTGGAGGTTGGTTGGAGCACTTGTGCTATTACGTGACGCACCGCTGTCACGGGGGCGCGTTTTTGTTCCGTTTCCGCAAGTACCGCGACTTCTATTTGTGTGAGATGTTCAAGGCGAGCCCAGGCCATTCAGACTCATTCCCGATCAAAAATCATTTTTTTTTCGTGTTCCGACTTGAACTTTGCCCTCATCGCAGGTAGTATCCCATCATGATGAAAGACAAAATTACTATCAGCAAAAATGCAGTTTCTATTAAAAAGCCTGTAGTTTTTGTATTTGTTTTTACAATAATTATTATGACAACATATGAAGTTTTAAAACAATTTATTTGGCCGAATATTAGCATTTGGGAATCCCATATACTGACCATCATTTTTACTGCAATGTTGGCAACAACAGCTTCTATCATTGCGTTACGTCAGTATCAAAAGCTATACAAAATCCTCTCAGGCATACTCTCTATCTGCTGTGTATGCAAGAAAGTTCGTGATATAGATGATACATGGAAACCAGTAGAGGATTATATTGATAAGCATTCAGAAGCTTCTTTTTCACATGGTTATTGTCCCGAATGCTACGATAAAGCAAAAAAAAATATGAAGAAGTAATGGAGAGCAAGGATATCGGTTAACGACACCGGTAAAAAGTGTTTTGTAGAAAAATCCCGATTTTTTTCGTTCCGGACTTGAACTTTGCCATTATCACGGGGAATGTCCCTTTAGTTGATGAAAAACAAAATACCTTTCAGTCAGTCATGAATATTGAATTGTTTAAAGGCGTTGCATTTTTCGCCATACTCTTCACTGGTGTTGTGGGCGGTCTTTTTTCACGATGGCTGTCTAAGTCAAGTCGCAGTGATTTTCTGTTTTCGATGGGCAATGCGTTTGCTGGTGGGGTGTTTTTGGGTGCGGGCCTCATTCATATGTTGCCGGACGCCCAGGAGGGGTTTGATGCAATTGACGGGGGCAGCGATTATCCTTGGTTCGGGTTGTTCTGCTGTGCGGGATTTCTCTTTATCCTCTTTCTGGAGAAGGTCATTGTGCGTCATCAACATTCGCATGATGAGGCGCCGGATTTTATCAAGGAGGATCTTTCGCTCTATCCCTACGTGCTGATGCTGGTGTTGTCCATCCATTCCGTCATTACCGGCATTGCCCTGGGGACGGAAACACGCATGGCGCAGGCACTGGTGATCCTGCTGGCTGTGGTTGCCCACAAGGGCACGGCGGCGTTCGCGCTCGGGGTTAGTATGCTGCGCGGCAAGGTCGCGCTAAGACGTGTAGTGGCGATGATTGTCCTCTTTTCCTTCATGACCCCCGTTGGGATCCTGCTGGGCATGGGCTTCATGACCTTTCTGACCGGCCACGCGGAACAAGTGTTTGAGGCGGGTTTTGACGCCCTGGCAGCCGGGTCTTTTCTCTATGTGGCTCTGCTGGATATCCTCCAGGATGAATTTTCGCGGCATAAGCACAGTGCCCTCAAATTCCTTCTGGTGCTCGCCGGGCTTGGAATTATGGCTGTTGTTGCCGTTTGGACATGATGGGTGCCCACCCCGAAAAAACCGATACTTTCGCCGGCTTGCTCGCCGGGGGGATCGGTGGCAATAATTTTCGCTTCCGCAACAGCCTTGGTGCTACTGCAAAAGTCCCTTCGACGCGCCTCATCCCAGCAGGCGCATGGTAGATTGGCGCCGGCTAGCCAATGCATGCACGGGAGCAGGATGCTCCCGCCACTTTAGAAATGCTGCGGAGCAGCCGAACATACACCGAGTCACGAGGTCAAGGCAAGGGAAGAATGGGTATGAGGGCGGAGATTAAGGAGAAAGGTTAGGGCGAAAGATCTAAGGACGGGCACGTGAAGGGCTACGCCGGGATAGACTGGACTGTCGACTGCGGCGGCTCGGTCTTGACAGACTTCAGATAGTTCAGATAACGGGGCTTTGAAAATGGCTCTGCAGCTTTTATTACCCTTGCAAAAGTTCTTCTTCATGCTAGGTTTACCCATATATGGGATGGTTTGGGATTTGGGCAAGATATTTTGGAAGGAGGCGGCTGATGTTGTTCATAATTTTTGTTGTTCTGGCGGCCGGGGCTATGGTCTCGCTGCGTTCTGTGAGGGACAAGAACTCGCGTACGGTGTCGATGGCATGCGCGCTGGCCTTCGTCGTCGGGGCGGTCTTTCAGACAGTCTCGATCGTCCCTGCGGGGCATGTGGGGGTCATTGATGTCTTCGGCAAGGTCTCCCCGAGGATACTTCAATCCGGGATAAACTTCCGGAACCCCTTCGCGAAGGTGGTTTTGTTCTCGGTGAAGACGCAGGAGATCAAGGAGTTGATGAATGTCCCTTCGCAGGAGGGTCTCACGATCTCACTTGAAATGAGCATTCTGTACCATCTTTCGCCTGAGAAGGCCGCGGACGTGTACCGCACGGTCGGGGTGAACTATTTGGATGTCATACTTATACCTCAGTTCAGGTCTGTCGCGCGCAGCGTAACGTCGTCTTTCGAGGCGAAGGCCTTGTACACCTCCGAGCGAGAGATCCTGATAGAGGCGATAAGACAGCGGCTGGTTGGCGTTGTCGCCGAAAGGGGTGTGAACATCGAGGCGACCCCTTTGAGGAGCATCAAGCTTCCGGCGAGGCTGACTCAGGCGATCGAGCAGAAGCTCGAGTCGGAGCAGGAGAGCCAGCGCATGGAGTTCGTGCTTCTCAAGGAGCAGAAGGAGGCCGAGAGGAAGCGCATCGAAGCCCAGGGGATAGCAGACTTCCAGTTGATCGTCACCAAGGGGATAAGCGAGCAGCTTTTGAAGTGGAAGGGTATCGAGGCGACCGAGAAGCTCGCGTCATCGAACAACACCAAGATAGTCATAATCGGCGGCGCCGATGGCCTGCCGATAATCCTGAACACTGAAAAATGAGTCGGGAGTTTGACCCGGATCTTCGGCTTGTTCTGCAATCTGTTCCTCTGTGGTGGGACAATCGGGCATGAGAACAAGCGAGTTAGTTTCAAAACTCCGCGTGAACCGCGTTGGGAGCGCAGGCGTGGCATGACGGTGCGGCGAAATGGCTCCAGAGCTTTTTTCCATCACCAAGGTTGACAAGCCCGAAAGGCAGGAGTATAGTAACGAAAGGTGATTATGTTATAGTCAATCGTCCGGGTGGTTTTGGAATGGTATTGTGTGGTGACATTTATGGGCATTTTACGTTCGGATCGTATAAAATTCAGGGAGCTTGCGGACAGGCTCCGCGATAAGATTGACTCCGGGGATCTGAATCCTGGGGAATTGATTCCCTCGGAGCCGGAGCTCCAGGCGGAGTATGAGGTGAGTCGGGTGACCGTCAGGAGTGCGGTCTCGTTGCTTGTGTCCGAGGGGTTGTTGAGGAAGGAGCGCGGCAGGAACCGCGGGACCATGGTTCTTGCAAGGGACGAGAATTCCTCGAAGACGCGGAAGGGGTCGGGTTTCGGTATACTGCTGGGTTCCAATTCTCTCTACTCCGACAGGTCGGACTTGCCTGATATAATCAACGGGATAACAGGCAGGCTGAATTTCTGGGAAGCCAACCTCAACATGTTTCCCGTTTTAAGGGGAGTTGACCAGTTTGAATACACGAAAAGCATAATCAGCAGGAATATTGTGGACGGGCTTTTTCTGTGCGATCTCGGCTCGCATGCCGTCAACGAGGCGGTGACCGGGTATCTGAGCGGGATAAAGATCCCGTGGGTAACCATGAGCTCGACGCTTGGAGGCAGAGTGGTCTCACATCGTCATCCTGAGGTGTTTATCAACGAATTGGAGGCGGTCGGCAAGCTGCTGGCCGACATCGGCGGGATCCACCAGGAAATCGTCTTTCTCGGCTTCGACGGGGTCGAGCTTGAGAGGACTTTCGCTTTGTTCGGCTCGCATCGTGAGGCATCCGGGTTTAAGCTGGGGAAGAGAATGTTTGAGCCTGGCACGGATATTTTTCCTGAGCTTCTTAATTTTTTGGGGAATGGTGAAGCCGACGGCCGGCTGCTCATCATCGCATCCCACAACGTGCTGCCTCTTTTCAACTCCGCCGTAAATCATTTGGGCATTGAAGTCCCGAATCGGTTCTCGGTCGTGTATTTCCGGCACTACTCGACGGATTATGAGAACGCCATCAACAGGTATGACTCAATCGAGAGGGATTTCCTCGAGTTGGGTCGCAAGGCGGCCGACATGATGCGGGAGATAGTGCGGACTAAGGAGGCCGGGGGCGATCTTCTAGGGGTGCAGCCGGTAAGTCTTGCCAATTTTTTGCGACAGCGTGGAAGCGTGGCAAAGGGTTTATTTTTCGAAGGAGATAAAGTATCATGAGTAGAACTGACGTGCCGAGGACCATCATCAGAAACTGCCGTCTGGTGTCGCCAGGAGTGGACGAGATCGGCGCGGCGATAGTCATTGACGGCAAACATATTGCCGACGTTGTCACAAACGGTGCAAAAATCCCTGGGGCAGAGAACAATTTTGATGCCTCAGGACTGATCGCCATGCCCGGTTTTCTTGATCGGCATACCCACGGTGCCGGCGGATACGACACCACCGATGCCGATCCGGCGGGAATCGAGGTCATCGCAAAACGGAAACTGATGGAGGGAGTGACCTCCTTCCTCCCCACCACCCTGACCCTCCCCGAGCCTGGTCTGGCCGCAGCAATGGAAAATGTCGCCAGATTTAGCCGGCGAAACTCGACTGGGGCGAAAATTCCTGGAGTTCACCTCG
>JAFGFR010000049.1 GCA_016930955.1 Victivallales bacterium
CATCGGCGTGGCCTCGCATCCAAAATAGCAGGCCGCGCGGCCACGGGTAGTTTTGAAATTGGCTCAGAAGAATGAAGGGATTTCAATGTGTCTGTTTCGGATAACGAGAGCGGCGACGAGAACGGATTACGAGTAAATTCGAATCGTCAACCGCTATCGTCCACCGATTGTTTCGCAACCGTGAACCGTGAACCGTGAATCGTGAACCGTGAACCGGTTTCAGGTTTTAGGTTTCAGGTTTCAGCCATTGTTTTTTTGCAGTGCATCCCTGATGAAAGTCGCCCTGATTCTGTCACGTCCTTCGGACTCGGTGTTTTTCCCTGCGTATTTCTGTAGGTGTGCGGGCTGGACGCATATGAAGAGCTCGTTTACGGTATGCATATCCACCGAACGAATGATGCCGAGGTCAATTCCCAATCTGAGCATCGAGAGGGAGTTCAATGCCTCTTTGGTTGAGATGATATATGAGTATTTGAGTATTCCGTAGCTTCTTCCGATATGGTCGAGCAGCATGTCGCGTTGTTTCTCGAGCAGCTTGATCCTGACGTTCTTCTCGTGCTTGACGATCTGTGATATGACTCCAGAGAGGCGTGTGACGATGTCTTCCTCGGTCTCGCCGAGTGTGCTTTGGTTCGATACCTGGAAGAGGTTGCCGAGGTTGTCGGTACCCTCTCCGAATATACCTCTGACGGCCAGGCCGAGTTTGGATATGGCCTGTATGAGCTGGTTTGTCTGGTTTGAGAGCACCAGCCCGGGGAGGTGCAGCATCACGGAGGCTCTCATGCCTGTGCCGACGTTTGTTGGGCATGATGTCAGGAAGCCGAGGGTTTGATCGAACTCGAATGGCAGCTCATTGGACAAAGCGGTCTCGAGACTGTTGATTTCCTCCCAGACCTCGGGTATCTGCAGCCCCGGTCGGATGACCTGCAGCCTGATGTGATCCTCCTCGTTGATCATGACCGCGATGTTCTCGAGATCGCTCATGACCAGAGATGAGTTTTGTCTGCGGGCGCAGAACTCCTGGCTGATCAGGCGCCTCTCGAGCAGAACCTGTGCATCCACCGGGCCGATCTCGCCCATATCTATGCTCATTTGTTTCTTGATCACGGGCATTTTATCGAGGGCGAATGTGGCAGCCACGACGACCTTGTTGAGGTTCTCGCTGTCGGCACACGGCGGGAATGGGGTGTCCTTGAGGTTCCTTGCGATACGTATCCTCGTGCTGATCGCGATGTCGTCTTTCGGTCCGCTGTCTACGAGCCAGCTCACCCTCTTGCCGGTCAGTTTCCCTATATAGTCAATGCTGTTCATTTCTTTTTGTTCCCCTCGGCGAGGCTTTTTTTGAGATTTTTTATCTCGTCCCTGACCTTCGCGGCCTCCTCGTACTCCTCATGCTTGACATGCTTCTCAAGTTTTTTCTGGAGGTCGAGCAGTTTCAGCGTTGCCTTGACATTGGTGTCTTTTGCCGATCCAGGACGCTTGCCGATGTGCATAGTGCCCTTGTGCATGTTTTTGATGGCGATTGCCAGTACCGGTTCGAACACCTTGTAGCATTTTGCGCATCCGAGCCTTCCGGTCTCGCGGAACCTGACGGAGTTCCATCCGCAGCGCTTACATGTCACTATAGGGTGCTTGAGCTCCGGAGAGGGCGGTGAAGCATGAAGCTGCTGGGGTGCTTGCTGCTTTCCCGAGCTGCTCATCACATGCGACGAGAGGTTGTAGAGTATCTCGGCGAGGTTGAATCCTTTGAAATCTGCCTCGAGCAGCTCCTTCTTGGCCGCGCACTCGGGGCAGATGTTCAGGTGTTTCTTGACACCATTCATTATCTCCTGGATATGTATTGTCGCGTCGTTTTTGTTGCAGATCTCGCATTTCATATCATAGTTTTCTCTTTTTTCTGTGTTTATACCGGGATTTTCAGGTCAGGATCTTCCCGTCTTTGAGGACGACCTTTCTGTCGGCGTATTCCGCGACATCATGGTCGTGGGTTATCATTATTATGGTCCGTCTATCTGAACTATTATGCAGTTCCTTGAATATTTCAAGTATTTCCTTCCCCGTGGCGGTATCGAGGTTGCCTGTTGGCTCGTCTGCGAGGAGGAGGTCAGGGGAGTTGACCAGTGCTCTGGCGATGGCGGCTCTCTGCTGTTCGCCGCCGGAGAGTTCGGCAGGCTTGTGGTCGAGACGGTGCGAAAGGCCGACCCTCTCTAAAAGCCTCTCCCCCCTGGCATCCTTGAGCTTGAAGCCCTCCCGGAGCATTGCGGGGAGTTTTACATTCTCGATCATCGAGAGCTCTGGCAGCATATGGTAGGCCTGGAAGACGAACCCGATCCTGTCCCTGCGGAATACGGCCTTCTGGGCGCTTCTCATCGTTGAGTATGATGTCCCGTCGCAGGTTACCGAGCCTTTGTCAGCTGTCTCGAGCGTGCCGAGGATGTTCAGCAATGTGGTTTTCCCGCTGCCCGAGGCTCCCAGCACGGCCACCCACTCGTTCTTGTGGATTTCCATATCCACGCCCCTCAGTACATCAACCTTGTTTCTGCCCAAAGCGTATGACTTGTGGACATCTACGGCCTTCAGGAAGATTTCGGATTGCATTTGGAGTCTCTTCTCTGAAGGCGGGTCAAGGTCCGGTGTACTTGACGGCGTAAGAGAGGCCGATATGGCTTCCGCAGAGGTCGAGCAGAGGGGAAGTCAGGGACGACTGCTCCTTCTTCCCGTTCGATGCCACGAAGAGGAATCCGTGTATGAAGTTGCCGTCTCTAAGCGGGACATATCCTATGCAGTCGAGTCCTTCCTCCACGATCCAATATGAGGAATATGAATTTTTGTCGGCGGCGACGGCCATGAGCTTTTTCCAGTCTATGCCCGTATCTGGGTTGTAGGTGTCAAACCAGATATCGAGGACCTCCTTTCCTGGCCTGTGTTTGAACCCGCGGCTCAGTGCGCATTTGCTTGGGCCGAGTTCCCTTAGAGCCGGCAGTACCATGCAAACGACATCGAGGTTGAGGGATCTGACGAGCAGGTGAACAACGTCGATTACTGATTCCGGTGTCCATTCCGGGTTGAGCAATGAGTCTGCGACTTCGAGGAGGTTGGTGACCTGCTCGGTCATTTCGTCCACCTTCATCTCGATCATCTTCTCGAGTGACACGGTGCCTTGTTGTTGGGCGGCAGGCCTCGCTTGCGGCACGTTTCCAGAGAGCGTTTTGACCTGTACGGAGCCTGGGGCGCGGGGCGGCGGTGGCTGAACAGATCTTGGAGCCTGTGACGACGCGAGCCCCTGGTTTTGTACCGGAATCCCGTGAGCCTTTGGAAGTTTCGACACTGTGGGCACACGGGCTGCGAGTGGAGGAGTCGTTGCGGGAGGAGGAGGTGGTGGAGGAGGAGGAGGTGGTGGTGGTGGTGTCTGTGCGGGTTTGCGAGCCTGTTCAATCTGCGACTGTGAAGGCAGGGGATGGACAGTGCCGGTGGAGCCTGATCGAGGCTTGTGCGGGAGAGCGACATTCAGTTTTGCTGAACCGCTTGCGGAGTTGTTTTTCTCTTGGGGCCTGATGCCCTTCATTGACTTGAACTTCGTTATTTTTTTGTTGGCTACCATAGTATTCAGCCGGGTTTAAATGTTAAAACCAATCATCCAGTCCACTGCCAATCTAGCACAATATTTCAGGATTGCAAGCCCTGGAGCATTTTTGTTATGGGTTTTGCTGCTGCGACACGTATTTCCTCGGGTATCTCGATGTTGTGGGTCATTGTCTCGAGGGAATGGAGTACGGTCTCGAGGCGGTGCATCTTCATGTTAGGGCATACGGCCTGCTCTGACACTGGTATGAACTGCTTGTCGGGGCTCTCCTTGGAGAGTCTATATATCATCCCGACTTCGGTGGCGACGATGATTTGTCTTGCGTCGGTTAGCCTGGCGAATTTCAGCATTCCTCCGGTGCTGAGCGCTTCATCCGCGAGGTTGATCACGTCGGGTCTCGACTCCGGATGCACGATTACTTTGGCATCGGGGAACTCGGCAATGCGCCGTTTGAGGTCCTCTGCCCTGATCCGCATGTGAGTTGGGCAGAACCCCTGCCACAGGATCATATCTCGGCCTGTGACCTTTTGGACGTATGAGCCGAGGTTCATGTCGGGGACAAAGATGATTTTCCCGTCTTTTGGCAATGATGCCACGATCTCGGCGGCGTTGGCGGAGGTGACGCAGATGTCGCTTAGCGCCTTGACTTCGGCAGAGCTATTGATGTATGTGACGACAATGGCGCCGGGGTGTTTTTTCTTGAACCGTTCGAGGTCGGGAGCTTCGGCCATGTCGGCCATCGGGCATCCCGACTCGAGCGAAGGCAGCAGGACGGTCTTGTCTGGCGACAGGATATAGGCTGTCTCGGCCATGAACCTCACACCGCAGAACACGATCACGTCGGCTGTGGTCCTGGCGGCCTTGATGCTTAGTTCGAGGGAGTCGCCCACGAAATCGGCGATGTCCTGAACCTCGGCGAGCTGGTAGTTGTGTGTTAGTATGACCGCATTCTTTTCCGAGCGCAGCTCGTTGATCCTCGCGACCATCCCGTCGCTGTCTAAAAATGTTCTCATGGTTCTCTCCTTATCCTTGACATAGATATCTCCGCCACTTGAAACCGGTTCACGGTTCGCGGTTCACGGTTCACGGCTTCGCCAAGGCTTCCGTCTTCGCCTTAAGGCTACGCCGTGACAAGACGCCGCGGCAGGCACGGTTTGCGCCGTCGGGCTTTCGCATCTTGCTTCGCTGGTCGTTGGTTTATGTTTTCCCTGAACCATAGATACTGCCCATACCATTTGGCCATGGCGGGACGACATGGCCCCACACCTGACACTTGCCAGCCGTGGTGTCTTTCCCGATCATCTTGCCAGTTCATCGGCTACATGTTCGAGAAGGATTTTTTCTGCCTCATCGAGGGTTTGAGCGTTGATAAGTCCTCCTGCGGCCATCTCATGTCCTCCACCGTTGAGAGTTCTTGCGATTCTTCCGGCAGAGTACTTCCGGTTTTTCGAGCGCATTGAGAATCTGAATCCCTCCTCGATGCGTCTGACTATCGCAACAAGCTCGAAATCCTTTATTGCGCGTATTATGTCTATCAGGCCCTCGGTGTCCTTCTCGTTCACTGAATACTTCGCGAGTATGCTGTCTGAGAGAAAGAGCCATGCGAAAAGCCCGTTGCATCCGGTCTTCAGGTTGTTGAGCACCAGATCTGCCTCCATTCTCGCGAAATTTGCGGATTTCGAGAGGAACATAGACTTTATTATTGTCGGGTAGTCGGCGCCTGCCTCGAGGAGTTCAGCGGCGCATCTGAGGGACTGTGAGCTTGTGTTGTCGAAACGGAAGCCTCCGGTGTCCATGATCAGCCCTGTCAGCAGGAATGTGGCGGTGTCTTTGGATATGCGCCATCCTGGGATGCCTTTGAGCAGGTTGAAGATGATCTCGGCGGTGGCGGCTGCGTTTGGGAACACGAAATTTCTAGTTGCGAAGCAACTGTTGTCGGGGTGGTGGTCAATGTTGATTGAGTTCCGTATCGAGAAATCGATGTCCCCGAAGCGTTTTGGGTTTGAGAAGTCGAGACATATTATGGTGTCGAATGAATCCAGGAAGGGTAGTTTTTCGGTGATATGCTTGGGGATTGGGAGGGCGGAGTAGGCTTCGGGCAGTCTCTCGTGGAAGAAGGCCTCGGCCTTCTTCCCGTTGTCCCTCAGGGCGGTCAGCATGCCGAATGCCGAACCCATGGCGTCGCCGTCGGGGTTCTGGTGTGTCACGACAAGGAAGTTGTCGGAGTTCTTTATTGCCGCGGAGGCTTGGGCTATGTCCACTGGGTTGTCCCTTTC
>JAFGFR010000050.1 GCA_016930955.1 Victivallales bacterium
CGGGGATAACAGGCTTATAGCGCCCAAGCGTCCATAGCGACGGCGCTGTTTGGCACCTCGATGTCGGCTCATCACATCCTGGGGCTGTAGAAGGTCCCAAGGGTTAGGCTGTTCGCCTATTAAAGTGGTACGCGAGCTGGGTTCAGAACGTCGTGAGACAGTTCGGTCCTTATCCTCCGCGGGCGCAGGAAATTTGACGGGAGCATTCCTTAGTACGAGAGGACCGGGAATGAGTAACCTCTGGTGTTCCAATTGTGTCGTCAGATGCATTGTTGGGTAGCTATGTTGCGAAAGGATAAGCGCTGAAAGCATCTAAGCGCCAAGCCCCCCCGAAGACTAGATTTCCCATGCCCTTGTGGCATCTGAAGGCAGGTTGAAGACTACAACCTTGATAGGCTGGAGCTGTAAGTGCAGCAATGTATTCAGGTTACCAGTACTAATACGCCGTGAGGCTTGGCCACCTTTTTTATCACTGCTTGGTTTTTCCGAGCTGTGATAAGATTGCCAAAAGAATACGAGTTGTGTTCTGCCCTAATCTTCTTTTTTTAATATTCTGAACCGGTCGTGAGACTAGTTCAAAAGTTTTTTCCCGGTGCCAATGGCGAGGTTGAAACACCCGTTCCCATCCCGAACACGGAAGTTAAGAGCCTCTGCGGCGATGGTACTGCATTCAAGAGTGCGGGAGAGTAGCGCAGTGCCGGGTTTTTAATATTCGCGGCTCCAATTTTGGAGCCGCTTTTTTTTGGTTTGTTTCTGTCGCGGAACCTGTGGGTTTGATTGAGGTTGCCCAGACGCAACAGCATACGCCAAGGTGAAATGGCCGGCACGGGCAGCTTCGGGCATGCACCAGCCACTTCGCAGCACCGTCTGACGCGTCTGCGCCCCCAATCTCAACGCGGTTCACGCGGAGTTTTGAAACTGGCTCCGAGAACGATCAGCGTGCAATCACAACCCTATGGTGCCGCATTGCACCATGGTTTGGGTTTAGCCTTCGGCAGGTGCCTCGCAGGCCGCCTTGCAGATCGCTTCCTTGTCGAATATCTTGGCGAACTTGAATAGCATCGGCACCATGTACTCATGCTCCTCGATCTCTTCTCCTGCATTGACTGCCTTGGTGACCTGATAGACATCCACGGCCGCGAGGATCGCAAGTATCACACCGGGAAGCCAGCAGCATATCAAGCCGACGACGACAGTTATCAACACTTTCACGCCCTTGCTTGTCTGCCCGATCAGGACATAACCGAGAATCGAAAAAACGAACCAGTTCGCAACTGCGGCCAGAACCGGATCCACGCCTTTTTTTTCAAGCTTCGCCATTTTAGCTCCTTTTTTTGTTTCGCCTGACAGAAATTTCATGCCACGGTTATCCTAACCGCGACAACCCTTGAATAGTAGAGCATACGCGTTTACATTTCAAACCGATTTCTGCTTTAAAACATTAGAAAAAGGTTTTTTTTGAGAGAACAAGATTATTTCGGCCGGATTTTCCATGGGAAAGCGGGCATTGTTGCCCGTTCAGCACTCTCCCTCGTGGATTCTTTCCCCTGTGTATATTGCAGCAAACATGTGCCTGAAGGCTCCGGCACGATGTGCGAGGAATGCATGGGAAACATGCCCTTTGTGATCGAGCCCCGTTGTCCTGGCTGCGGGGCGGAGAACGACGGGATATTCGACCTTTGCGGGAAATGCCTCAAGGAAGACACCAGGCCGTGGCTCGTGGCGACTGCATTGATGCGGATGGAGGGCGCTGGAAGAGAACTGATTCACCGTCTCAAATACGGGCGCGACACCTCGGTGGCAAGATTTCTGGGCGAGAAGGCTGCGGGGGCATGGAAAACCCCCGCGCTTGTGGATGTTGTCGTCCCGGTTCCGCTTCATTGGACAAGGCTGATCGTCAGGGGCTTCAACCAGTCGGAGCTGATCGCGCAAATATTCTCCAAAAATTCCGGAATTTCATTGATAAGGCTTCTGAGGAGGTGTCATATGACTCGCAAGCAAGCCAATCTCGACAGGGAGTCTCGCCGGAGTAACCTTGTGGGTGCATTCGAAGTATGCGGGGTCTGCGAGGGTCTTCGTGTGCTGCTTGTCGATGATGTGCTCACCACCGGTGCGACTTTGACAAGCGCCTCCGAGACCCTTCTCAATGCAGGAGCCAAAGAAGTGAATATCCTTGTTGCCGCAAGGGCCTGAGGCATGCTTGACCCAACGGCTTTTGCCTGAGGCATAAGCGAATAAATCTCATAATTTTTCCTCTGGGAATTTGAATAATCCTTGGGTAGCCGCTAGATTTAGTGCGTAGGCTCTGGATGCCTACGGCGCACATGTTCAGCGAACCCCGTTCGTTCAGGGTCAGTACAGGACAGTCTCCGAGTGTCTCAGCCCCGACCCAGACGTGGTTTGCCGAATATCTGCCCTACAGCGGCTCTGATGACGAGCTTGAATGTGAAATGGCAGACAAGGGTTTTTGCAATGGACAAAGATGACGGGACATTGCTTGACGATATTGTTAAGACTCTGCAGGTTGAGGGTGAGTCTGCGAAATTCGCAGACCTGTCGGCGGATACTGCCGCGGAGTTCTTTTCGGGTTCAGACCCGGCCGCCAAACACACAGACTCACGAAATGGCAAAGCTGCCATTGTCCTGTCAGAAGCCAAAAATCAACCTGTTTCAGGATCTGCGCGTGCCCCGGTAGAGACTCAGATGCCGGATCTAACCTCCATGGATCTGCAGACATTGCGGCAGGTTGCGGTAAAATGCACCAGATGCCCCTTGCACAAGGACAGGGAGCACGTCGTTTTCGGCTGCGGGCAGGTTCCTGCCGAGCTGATGTTCATCGGGGAGGCCCCCGGAGCCGAGGAGGACAGCAAGGGAGTCCCCTTCGTCGGCGCAGCAGGGCAGCTCCTGACCCAAATGATCAAATCGATGCAGTTCCAGCGCTCGGATGTGTATATCTCAAATATCGTCAAATGCCGCCCGCCGGGGAACAGGATACCTGAGGACTCCGAGGCACAGACTTGCATGCCCTTCCTCAGACGCCAGATCGAGTTGGTTTCACCAAAGGTCATCGTCCTCCTTGGTGCTGTGCCGCTGAAGTATATCCTGAACAAGACCGGCATCACAAGCCTCCGCGGCAGATGGGAATCCTATGGAGGAATCAGGGTAATGCCCACCTTCCACCCGGCATATCTGCTCAGGAACGAGAATGCGAAAAAATTCGTGTGGGAAGATCTCCAGCAAGTTATGAAGTGCTTCGGCAAGGTGCACAAGCCTGTCAGGGAAAGAACTTCTTGAGTCTAATTGTCAGCCTCGAGGAAACCCGTCCGGCGCATCATGCCGGACGGGTTGATTATGTTGACCGATCCGCATTCAGCCTGACACCTCGATCCTTCTGCGCGACGACTTCGCCTCGGCAGTCTTCGGCAACTTGACACTGAGGACACCCTTGCTGAACTTGGACTCGATCTTGTCGAGATCGAGGTGCTCGGTGGGCAGGCAAACCGAACGGCTGAACCTGCCGTAGCTCCTCTCCATGACGTGGACGCTTTTCTTCTTGTCCTCCTTCTCCTCCTTCTTCTCACCCTGGATGTTGAGAATGTTGCCGTCAAGGCTCACATCGAGGTCCTTGGGGTCGAGCCCCGGGAGCTCGGCATTTACCTCAACCGCATCGTCAGTCTCGCTAACCTCCAGCTTCGGAAGGTTCCTGCCAAGACCGAAAAAGGAGTTCGCAGGCATCAGGGAGGCATTGTCGAAATCATCAAGGAAATCATCAAACAAACCGTTCATTTCCCTGTGAAGTTCAGACAACGCGTCCGCATGCCTCACCGGCACTTCAGAAGATTTTGACTTCTTCCATGGTATAAGGTCCTTAATCATTCCAATCACCTCCTCTCTTCAGAAAACCATTGTGCTTTTTTCAAGAGCTCACGGCTATCTTCCTGGGCTTGGCCTCCTCGGCCTTCGGCAGAGACACGCCCAGCACGCCGTTTTTTATCTTCGCGCTGATCTTGTCCCTGTCTATCGGGGCGCTTATTGTGAACGAGCGCTTGAACATGCCCTCCTGATAGCCCCTGTAGATGAGTTCCAGGCCTTCCGGCACGGCGGCCTTCTGATGCCCGACGATCGTGAGGACGTTCTCCTCGAGGGTTATGTCCACATTCTTGTCGTCAACTCCCGGCATGTCCGCGAACAAGGCGAAAGAGTTCTTGTCCTCGTATATGTCGGTGAAAGGCACGAACACCGGCCTGTCCTGGGTTTCCTCGACGGCAGCCTGGGGAGCCTTCTCCACATCCCTGGCCTGCTTCTTCTGCAACTGCTTGTCGGTAGCCATTTCAATCACCTCCTTTCATATCACTTGACGTTTACCGTGATCTTCTTGGGCTTGCTTTCCTCGAGCCTCGGCAGACTGATCGACAGGACGCCGTCCTGATACCTTGCAGAGACCTTCGTGCTGTCGACATCAAACGGGAGCCTGAAGGCTCTTGCGAAGGAACCTTGCCCCCTCTCCTGACGGTGGCTTTGCATGTCGCCTTCAGGTGGGCTTATGATCCTTTCTCCGCTGATGGTGAGCTGACCCTGCGCCACGGAAACATCTATCGCCTCCGGATCCATCCCTGGAAGCTCGGCCGTCACAACCACGTTCTCATGGTTGCTCCAGATGTTCACAGCCGGGAAGCCCCCGCCCCTGCCGTCATACCCGTTGAACACCCTGTTCATCTCCCTCTGCAAATTACGTACCAACCCGAACGGGTCGTACCCGCCTGTCTCCAGTGTCCGATACATCTCAAACCTCCTTTCCTCCCATGTCATTAAAACTCTTCAATCGATTCCATCAACCATCAACAAAATTTAAGCAAAAGACATGCCAATCTATAGATATAATATTGTAAACTATTATACATCAAGAATATACGAGATTCACAAAACAGCTTGACCGCAGGGCGGCACGCAGGATGGCGTGACATTATGGCACAGTATTCGTCGGCTTTAAGAGACATGATTACACGCTCTGTCTTGTTTCAGAGTAACTACTCAGGCAATCAGATGTCAGGAGTCAGAATGCAGAATAGCCTTCGAATACGCATCCAACAACTTACTTACTTCCACCAAC
>JAFGFR010000051.1 GCA_016930955.1 Victivallales bacterium
GGCGGTATAATTTCTGTGGCACTTTCCTTTCCGTGGCGTATAGTCCACGGCATCCCGCAACGCGGGACTCCCTGCCCTGTGAAGTCCGGACTTTCCTCCCCGAAGCACACGAATGCACCACGGAGCGGCCGCCTTCACCGCTGCAAAAACAAAACCTAACCCAATAAATAGAAAATGTCCATAGCTCATCACGAAAAAACCCGAACTTTAACTCGGCCATGTACTCGACATCGAGTCGGGCCATATCCCATCAATCTCCAAATACAGATCCGCCAATCTTCAAATTCCCCCTGATGAATATCCAACATCCAACATTCAAACTGGCTCTTGAATATCCAGATTCCATGGTATGTTAACAACTGGCCCGGCTTCCCGCTTCGCTCTTCGAGCTATGCCGGACAAGACACTGCGGCAGGCAGATCCCAGGTGTCAGGAAAACCGTGAACAGTGAACGGTGAACAGGTTCGGATTACTAATTCGTTCAGGTTCTTTTTGTATTACAGGATTTTATATGTTCGGCTTGGTCAGAGAGGGAGAAATCCAGATACTCACATCGGCCTACGGTGTACTCGATCTCGCTTGCACTGACAGGCGTGTCGAGCTGGATATCGGCTGCGGCAAGGGTGGATTCGCGACCGCTCTGGCACAAAGATACCCCAATTCAGTCGTGATCGCCGCCGACGTGATGCTCGGCAGGCTCAGAAAGCTCTCAAAAGCCGTAGTTTCAAGGAAACTTGACAATATGAAGGTCCTGCGGGTGGAAGCGACGCATCTGACGGGTTATATTCTCCCGGACAACACGGTCGACAGAGTACACCTGATGTGCCCGGATCCGTGGCCGAAGAAGCGACACAAGGATAACAGGCTGCTTAACTCGCAGTTCACGGGGTCTCTGGGAAGGATACTGAAGCCCGGAGGGGTGTTTCATTTATCGAGCGACAGCAAGGAGTATTTCGACTCGGCGTTGAAAGTGGTGTCAGCCTGCGGGCTGTTTTCCCCGGAAGACAGTTCTTTGATCGACGACATTAAGAGCCTGACCAGCGATTTCGAGCGAAGATGGCACAGTGCCGGACTCGATGTAAGGCATGCCGCTTGGAAAAGACTCGATTGAAATCCCCGGATGCCCCGGCTTGACGAAGAAAAAAAAGGATTGACTTATGCCCGAATTGATGGTAATTCCAGCGATAGACCTTCGCGGAGGGAAATGCGTGCGCCTCTTGAGGGGCAACTATGGTGAGGAGACTGTGTATTCCGACAACCCGGCCGACCAAGCGATGCTATGGCAGGACGGCGGCGCGGAATTCATACACCTCGTGGATCTGGACGGGGCAAGGGAGGGTGAACCGAAAAATCTCGATGTAGTCGCCAGCATCGCCGCCGCTGTATCCGTGCCATGCGAACTTGGCGGAGGCATCAGATCAACCGAGACAGCAAGGAGAGTGCTAGAATGCGGCATCGCAAGGGTGATATTGGGAACCCTTGCCTGCCTCGACCCGGAAACCGTGCGAAAAATGCTCGAACAGTTCGGGCCAGAAAAAATCATCATCGGAATTGACGCAAAAAACGGAACCGCAGCAATCTCAGGATGGCTCAAGGATTCCGGAATGGACTCTTTCAAACTCGCCGCAGAATTCGCCGATGCCGGAATAAAACGGATAATATACACCGATATCGCAACCGACGGAATGCTCACAGGCCCCAACATCGAGGCTCAGGCAACACTCTGCGACAAAGTCCCGAGATGCAACGTCATCGCCTCGGGAGGTGTCTCTTCCCCAAGCGACATCACAAAACTCGCAAAACTAAACAAACACAACCTCGAAGCCGTCATCGTGGGGAAGGCGCTGTACGAGAGAAAAGCCTCCCTGCAAGACTTCATCAACGCTGCAAAAAACATAGGATTCCCATGACAACAGCAATGAGGGTTGAGCGTGATTTTCTTGGCGAGGTCTCGATTCCCGCCGATGTGCTTTACGGCATCCATACGCAGAGGGCTGTCGAGAATTTCCCGCTGTCAGGCAGGCCAGTGTCGAGAGACCTCGTTCACGCCTATGCGCTTGTCAAGCTCGCATGCGCAATGACAAACAGCCAGATCGGAAAGATCGAACCCGCGAAATTCGCAGCCATCGAGCAGGCGTGCCGTGAGATGGCCGAGGGAAAGCTTGACTCCCATGTCGTGGTGGATGCCTATCAGGGCGGCGCGGGGACCTCGACCAACATGAACATCAACGAAGTCCTGGCCAACCGCGCGTTGGTAATCCTCGGCGAGAAGCCCGGGAGCTACGATCTCATCCACCCGATCGACACCGTGAACATGCACCAGTCCACAAACGACACCTACCCCACGGCGCTCAAGGTCGCCGCGATATTCAAGCTCCGAGCCATGGAGAAGTCGCTTGTCAGGCTGCTGGACAGCTTCCAGAACAAGGAGAAGCAGTTCGCACACATCGTCAAGATCGGCAGGACGCAGATGCAGGATGCAGTGCTGACGACCCTGGGCAAGACCATGTCGGCCTACGCCGAGGCCGTCGGCCGCGACAGATGGCGTATATTCAAGTGCGAGGAGAGGCTGCGCGTCGTCAACCTCGGCGGCACCGCCATAGGCACAGGGCTCGGCGCACCAAGACAATACATTTTCAAGGCGACCGAGAACCTGAAAAAAATAACTGGCATAGGACTCGCACGCGCAGAGAACCTAGTCGAGGCCACACAAAACAACGACCCCTTTGTCGAGGTCAGCGGGATTCTAAACGCATGCGCATCCAACCTCCTGAAGATCGCCGGCGACATCAGGCTGCTCTCTTCGGGGCCCGACGCAGGAATCGGCGAAATCGCGCTCCCGAAGCTCCAGGCCGGCTCATCGATCATGCCGGGAAAGGTCAACCCGGTCATCCCGGAGGCCGTGTCACAGGCCGCGCTGGCCGCAATGTCGAACAACAGCGCCATCGCACATGCCGTCGCACTCGGCTCGCTCGAGCTCAACCCTTTCCTCCCCCTAGTCGCCGAAAGACTCCTCGATACACTCACCCTCCTCTCCAACGCC
>JAFGFR010000052.1 GCA_016930955.1 Victivallales bacterium
CCAGTCGGCGAGGACGGGCTTCTCGACGAGCTTCTCGAGTTCTTTGCATGCCCTTTGGGCTAGCAGTGCCCCCTCCTTCGGGTGGGTGCCGCCACAGTCCTGTAAGTTCCTGGCTATCCACCGCAGGTCGGCGACAGCGGCATCCACGCTGTCTCCATCGAACATTTTCTTTACAGCTTCCATGCTCTTGTCATATCTGCCGATGTCGTACATTGCTCTGGCAAGTCTTGGCAGAGCCTGTCGTCCCTCTTCAGGATATTCGTTGGAAAGATCATTAAGGACTTGTGCCGCCTCGTTGGGCTTGTCCTGCTCGAGATACAGCATACCCAACCTGAGCATCGCAGAGGAAATGCCCTTGCTTTTAGTCTTCCTGAAATCCTTGATGAAAGAACCGAAGGCCTTGATAGCCTTGTCCTTCTCCCCTGCGCCGTCGTAGGCCCATCCGAGCAATCCAGCCGTCCTCTCCTCCACGCCGGCAATCTCCGATTTGGTCTTCTCATCCTTGATTCCCTCGAGGATGCCGCCGGGCCTGATCCATTTGCCGATAAATTCTGAAGCATGCTCGACTGCCTTCAGGAATAAAGCTTTCGTCTCCTTTTCCTTCTCCGCTGCTAGCGCCAGCAAGGTCTCCTCGGTCTCGACCTTCTTTTCACCCGTCTGCCCCTCTGGCACCTCCGCATCCTTCGGGGCGTTCTCCGCCTTGGCTCTGAGCTGCTTCGACTCGGATTCGATTCTCAAAGCCTCCTGGAGATAGTTTTCTGCAGCATGGTACTTGGACTTTGCGATATGCTCGATGTTGCGCTGCTCGGGCTTCTCACGCACCTGCTCCAATTCAATATATTTAAGGAAAAGCTCGGCACCCCTGACATAGTCGCGCGAGTTGGTGTAGCACCATGCCAGAAGATAGGCCGATGTCTTTCCCATCTCCGTATGGGCGTAGTTATCAACGATATGTTGATACATTGGTATTGCAAGCTTGAAGGCCTCTCTTGCTTCATCGGTCTTGGTGACCTTTTCCGGTGCGTTCGGCATGGCCGCCGCAGCCCTGGCCATTTCCGAAGCCCTGTCATAGTAGACCTTGGCGACTCTGGCGGCAATTGGGGCTGCATGCTCATGCGTCGGGCAGCGATGCAGGAAAACCTCGTACATAAGCAGGGCATCATAGAGAGCCTGTTCCTTTTCCGGTGTCATCGGTCCCGGCGCGCTGTAGTTTCTCCAGAAGTGCTCGCCGACCTGCAGCAGAGTTATCGGCATGAAGTTCTTATCTGACGGGAAAGAGTCGCCCAGATAACCAGCCAAGGCCATCGCCTCGATAGCCTTTCCTGACCTCAGGTAGGATATGGCTGCCCTGTATAGGAAATCAGGAGCGTCGCTCGAGGTCCTTGCTCCGGGAGAGACGAGTATCCCCATGTAGAGTGGAGCGGCGTCAGCCCATTGCTCGCGGTTGAAAAGGTCGTCGGCTCTCTTGCGGTCGAAAGTGAATGCCGATCCTCCCGGGGGGGTTATGCCATCAGGCAGACGTATCTTCTTGCCGAGAGCAGCAAGCCTTTCCTTCGCCTTGTTGAACCCCGTAAACGCATGGCCTGTATAGGGGGACTTCGCCATGTCGTAATTCCGCATGACCCTGAGGAAGGACTTCGCCGCCTCAAAATTGAGCTTGATCTTGTCTTCTTCCTTGGTGCTCTTCTCCGCCTGCCCCAGTTGCAGGTTTCCCTGCCAAAGGTGAGCCTTGGCCGAAGGTGCCTGATGCATCTGTCCCTGCTGCTTGTATCCTTCGTCCAGACCGTCGATAAGGGTCCTGTATTTACGAAGTTCCCTGATGCCGTCGTCATAGCGTTTAAGCAGACATAAAGCCCTTGCCCTCTCGATGCTTGCCATCGCTGTCCACGCTGTCGTGCCAGACCAATAAATCTCCTCGAGAGGCTTCAGCACGGCGTTGACTGTTGTCTCCCATCCTTCCTTGCTCTCGGCGATCATGTTCTCAGCCGCATCGAGCTTGGCGATTGAGGCGAGCAGGACCGACTCGTACTGCGACTGCTGCTTGGCGGCGGGATCAGCTTCACCTTCCTGGGGTGCCTCGAGCCATTTCATATATTCTGTGGCTTTGACTGCCTCCGCCGGCTTGCCCAGGTTTGTATAGGCGTGTCTCAGGTAGGCGACAGCCCTCATGAACTCCTCCACCTCGGCCTTGTTGTCGCGGTCGGGAAGGTTGGTCTTCATGTATGCGAAGTATTCCTCGAGAGGCTTGACAGCCTTGTCGTTGCTTCCCTGGTTGACGGCCTTGATGCCCAGGATCAATCTGGAAAAAGCATATGCCGGGCTGCCCGAGCCTATTCGGTTGATGATTTTTTCCCCATCTTCGGTCTTGTTCTGGGAGAAATAGGTCTGAGCCTTCTGCACCAGCAGCTTGTCTTTGTCCTGTGGCTTTTCCTGGATTTCCTTGTCCAGCAAATAGTGGGACAGCTCATGGAGGTTCATCTGGTTCAATTTTTCGGAAAGGGCGATGGTTGTCGCTGTGTCGGTCTGCGCCTCCGAACGCAAGGCGACCAGCAAGAGCACCGTGACGCTCAAGACTGTCTTCAACAGTATAAACTTTGGCAATCGCATTTTTTTCTCCTGTTATTGGCTATGTTCCGTTTCCATCGGGGGCTTGCCGGGAAGACCGCCCGGGGGGTGGCCGGAACAATCATCTTTCTCTCAAAAACGTGACGTGCAGCCGTCTGACTCGGGGGCCGTCGAACTCGCATAGGTATATACCTTGCCAGACACCAAGAGAGAGCTTTCCACCCCTTACCGGTATGGTTTGCGAGAATCCGACCATAGAAGACTTGATATGCGCGGCACTGTTGCCCTCGGAATGCCTGAAGGAAGGATTGTCCCATGGGACCAGACTGTCCAGGAAATGGACGACGTCATATCGCACATCAGCGTCGGCGTTCTCATTGACCGTCAGCCCGGCAGTCGTGTGCGTGCAAAACACGCAACAAACACCCTCCTGCATATCTGCGGGAATGAGCTTGTTTATCTTCGAGGTTATGTCCAGCATCTCTGAGTGCTGAGAGGAATTTATTTCGATGAATGGCATTAGGCTTGTACGGAAATGCTCCTTGCTGACGAGCCAATCTCAAGACTTCGCACGGCCTGCGGGTAGTTTTGAGATTGGCTTTGACATATGTTTAATTTGTTCCGGGATGCTTATCGCCGCCCGGTATCTTTTCTCCTTCTACTCCGAATTGATATCACGCGTAACCAAATTGGATGGCTTCCAGCCTGACGCGAACAATATAACCCGTTTTTCAATTATGGCAAGCTATTTTTTTTGCAAATGCCGGAAGCGATGCATCCCGAGCCCCCATGATCACGACGACATCGCCTTCAGCTGATCGGGAATTCATCTCTGAAAAAGCCTTCTGCCTGTCGCCGAAAAAGAGATATTCCCGCCCCCCTTTCCTCGTGTATTCCGCTGCGACATCCTCTGATCTCGGAGAGAAAGAGGACGTTCCCCCGGCATAGTAAACAGGGAGGAAGGCGAAGACATCATCATCCCCAAGGCATTCCTCGAGTGCAGTGAAGAGCGGCTCGCGCATGAACCTTAGCGGCGAGAATCCGTGCGGCTGGAAAATTGTCAGAACCTTGCCGCTGGCAACTTCTCTGGCAGTGCCTATGCACGAGACTATCTTCTCGACATTGTGCGCGTAGTCGTCGTAGACTTTTGCGCCTCTGGCGTTTGTGCCGGCGAAATCAAACCTTCTCCTCACCCCTTGAAATCCGGTCAAGGCAGGAATGATCGATCCCATCTTCTCTCCCAGCATCTCGCATATGGCCGCCACAAACGCCGCGTTGACTGCGGAATGCCGTCCCGGCTGGGGTATGCCGCATTTGAATGTGCCGTCCATCTCGATCTCAGGCCTTCCCCCACAGGGGCGGTAGCCGGTGAGCGTCTTGAAAGACAAGCACTCCCCACGGATGCTCGCTGCAGTAAAATCGTCTGTCACGACGCAAGTGCGTAGGTGCCGGAAACGTTGTTCGCCAAGCGAATTGAAGACCTGTTGAGATACAATTGCCCCTTTTTTGGCAAGCGAGATGAAATCAGCAAAAAGTTCTGTCAGCTCCTCCCGTGGGTAGTGATCCGTCCCCATATTGAGCACAACAGAGTAGTCGGGAGAGAACTTGAGGAGGCTCTTGTCACTCTCGTCAGCCTCGAAGACCGCAATCTCCCCGTCCCCCCAAAGGAAATTGCCAGGATGATCCTCGGAGGCAAATCTCTTTGACATCCCCCCCCCGACCATCAACGGCCTCCGCCCGAGTAAAAACAAAGTCTCGGCAAGCCAGGCAGTGACACTGGTCTTGCCGCAGCTTCCGGCCACTGCAACAGAGGTTTCCTTCACAAGCGCTGAAAGCGATCTTGCAAGCATGTCCGCCCTGTGCACACGTTCAAGTTCAGGAAAAACCTCAAAATCAGGATTGCCCCCCTCTATAGCCGAGGAGTAGACTAAAACATCGGGAATCCCCCCCGATGCAAAGGATCCGTCTTGGTCGAACAATCTCACACCCTGGCCGCGAAGCGCAGAAAAAATATCCTCATTCTCAGGGCTGCCGAGCGCCCTGTCGCTCCCGGAGACATCAACGCCAAGATGTATCATCAGCTGCGCCAGCGCGCTCATCCCTGTACCCCCGACACCCACAAGATGCGCCTTAAAGGGCAAACTCTTAAATTCGGGCTGTCGCTGCATAGTTCTTGACTATCCCGGTACGCAGGCCATTCGTGCTGACCAAAAAACGTTTGAACTGGAAGTATCTCAGGAATTCAGTAAGTATGAGCAGGCCGGCAGGAAGCTCTTCCGCACGGTCCCTGTCCATCCCGGGAAGACGCCGACGCGAGTGAAGGTCCATCCTTCCCAGACTGCGAGACATCGCAGCCACATCCTTGCGGTGCCCCTTGGTGGCATGTATCTTCTCCCTGTCATACGCCGGACGCTGGTGGTAAATTGCAGCAAAAGTCGTGACTGTCCCGCCGCTCGCTATCACCATCGGAGACCTGTCGCCAAGCCACAGCTTCAGATCATCCGCGAATTTCGCAAACTCCTTCCTGAGGAACCTCGACGCGGATATCCTCTTATACAGGGAGAAGTCCTGCGAAAGGTCGAACATCCTGCATAACGACACACACCCGGCATCAATGCTGTGTCCCGCGATCATCATGCTTCTGCCCCAAGATACCTCGGTGCTGCCGCCACCGATGTCTATCGTCACGAAAGGGCGCTCGGCAACAAAACCATGGGTTGCCCCGAGGTAGGTGTATCTTGCCTCCTCCTTGCCGCTGAGCACCTGCGGGAAGATGCCGAACTCCTCGTGGCACCTGACCAGGAACCTGTTGCGGTTGTTGGCCTTCCGCACAGCACTGGTCGCAGTGACAACCAAATCCGTTACTCCCTCCTTGGATGCGATCTCCTTCATCTCCTTCACCGCGAGAATCGTGTGGGAGATCGCCTCCTCCGACATGCATCCGGCATTCTTCACATTGCTGCCGAGCTTTGTTATGGCATAAAACTCGTTTTCCGGGGTGATGCGCCCGTCGGGAGACAAATCGGCCAGAAGAAGAACTATCGAGTTGCTCCCGATGTCTATAACTCCGATTTTGCTGTTCTCCTGCATAAGTGCAATATAGCATCACTGAACCGAAAATTCATCACCTCCGTTTGCGAATTCCGCAATAATTCGGCCCGCTACCTTGAAAAAATCTGTTGCATCGCCGCTGCAAGGGGGGTAGATTGCTCGGCGGCGGTGATGAATGAGGATATTGGTTGACTCGCGGTGAGGGAGTTTGTATTGGTTTCATGAGAATCCCTTTTGAAAACAGTCTATTCAAGGATGCGCTTCAAGTCACAGGAGCCCTGAATAAGGCGGGGCATTCTGCCTACATGGTTGGCGGTTGCGTCAGGGACATGCTGATGGGTCTTCAGCCGCACGACTTCGACATCGCGACCTCGGCCTTGCCTGAGGATGTTCTCTCGATATTCCCTCACTGCCACCGGATCGGGGCGGCATTCGGCATTATAGACGTTGTTCTCGGCGAACACAGCTTCGAGGTCTCGACCTTCCGTGAGGAGAGGTCTTACTCCGACGGCAGACACCCGGAAGATATCAAATACACCAGATCTCCAGAGTTGGATGCCCGCAGAAGGGATTTCACGATAAACGCCATGTTCTATGATCCCACAGAGGGGGTGCTGCTGGATTTTGTGGGGGGGCAGCGAGATGTCAGATACAAGTTACTGCGCACTGTAGGCGACCCTATGGAGCGCTTTGCCGAGGACTACCTCAGGCTGCTTCGGGCGGTACGTTTCACGGTGAGATTCGGACTCAAGACCAGTCCTGATCTGCTCGATGCTATAAAGGCAAACACCGGTGGCTTGGCACAGTTGTCGGCCGAGAGGATCCGCGACGAGCTCAACAAGATGCTCACAGGACCGTCTCCCGATGTCGCGCTGGAGATGCTTTCCGAGACAGGCATACTGAGCCGCATACTGCCGGAGATCGAGGCGCTGAGGGGCGTGAGACAGCCACCCCGATTCCATCCCGAGGGCGATGTGTTCATCCACACCAAGCTTATGCTGCGCCACATGACATTCCCCAACGTTCTGAGGGCGTGGGCTATACTGCTGCATGATGTCGGCAAGCCCTGCACATTCAGTGTCGGCGCGGACGGAGTGGAGCATTTCTACTCCCACGAGGAGAAGGGTGCAAAAATTGCAGAGGAAGTCCTGTCGCGCATGAAATTCTCCAGACGCGTCGTCTCAGACATTGTCGAGGCGGTGGCGAAGCACATGCGTTTCGCACACATCTCCAAAATGCGCAAGGCCAAGCTGCAGCGCTTGCTGGCACAGGATAATTTCCCGCTTCATCTTGAACTTCATCGTACTGACTGTATGTCAAGCCACGCGAAAATGGATCAGTACGTGTTTGCCCTGGACAAGCTGAACGAAAATGCCGGCCAGCCGCCATTGCCCGATCCGTTGGTCAATGGCAGGGACCTCATATCAATCGGCATCCCCCAAAGCCCAAAGCTGGGCAAAATCCTCGCCGCCATATCTGACATGCAGATCGAGGGAGCACTCAAGTCCCGCGACGAGGCCCTTGAGAAGGCCGCCAAAATGTATCGTGAAAATGGAGGCCTAGCCAAATGAAGCTATCGAACAGCCCTGGGAATTCCAGACGTTTTGCCGTTATAGCTTGCGCCGTGCTCCTGAGGGAGCTCTACCACTGCGCTGCAATGTCCAAAAACATAATTGACATCATCCCTCTTGATCAAGGGCTGCACGACCTCGGAGAGAAACCCATGTCGGCCGAGATCCAGAGAACCATTGACTCCATAGAGCACCAGAAGCACGATGCCATCCTTTTGGGCTACGGGCTTTGCAACAACGGCATCAGGGGCTTGCATGCGCCGATAACCACGGTTGTCCCGAGGGTCCACGACTGCATCGCGTTGCTCATGGGCTCACGCGTAAAGTTCCAGAAATATTTCGACGACAACCCCGGAACCTTCTACCGCTCGGCTGGCTGGATTGAAAGAGTCACAAGCCACTTGTCGAACCCCCAGAGCACAACCTCACTCATGGGAATGGCTACATACGAGGAATATGCCGAGAAATACGGCCCCGAAAACGCCAAATACCTTATCGAGACACTGGAAGGAGGCCTCAAGCACTACGAGAAGCTGACCTACATAGACACAGTTCCCGGCTGCTTCCGGCAATACAGGGAAAGCTCGCGCGACGAGGCTGAAAACAATGGTTGGAAATACGAGGCTTTCCAAGGAGGCACGGATCTGCTTCAAAGGCTTCTGGATGGCTCTTGGGACGATGAAGACTTCCTGGTGCTCAAGCCCGGAGAAACAATCCAGGCCAGTTACGACGACAAGGTTGTCTGCGCCGGCTCATAACCCGCTGGCGTGTGAAATTTGACAAGGGAAATAGCTTAATCGCGATAGACGCGACCGTCGATTGATGCTAGATTCATGGGCCGTGACGAAGGCAATCAGAGAAAAATCAGTTTGGCTGCGATAGAAAGGTTTGTGCAGGATGTCCGGAAAGACAAGATGCAGGATAGCGATTACGGGGATAGGTTTGGTATCCCCCAACGGGAACAGCCCGAGTGAATACAGGAACAGCCTGTTGAACGCAGTCTCGGGGATCAGGAACATAGACCTGCGCTACATAGGGCGGGTGCATGCCGGGGTATGCGCGTTCGACACACTCCGCCACCAGAACAAACGCGATGTGCGCAACGGCACGCGCGCCGGCTCGATAGCGATATATTGCGCCGGCGAAGCGCTGAATGACGCAGGAATCGCCCAGGATTCTCTCGTCAAGGACAGGACAGGCGTGTACATCGGGCTCACCGAGCACGGAAACGTCGAGACCGAGAACGAGGTCTACAACATCAGCAGATTCAACTACGACATCAAGTTCTGGAACCACTACCACAACCCCCGTACAGTCCTGAACAGCCCCGCAGGCGAAGTGACGATAAAATTCGGCGTTACAGGGCCCCACTACTGCATCGGCGCCGCCTGCGCGGGAGGCAACGCGGGCTTGATACAGGGAGCCCAGCAGCTCGAGCTCGGTGAAGTGGATCTGGCCATAGCAGGAGGTGTATCGGAAAGCATCGGCACCTTCGGGATCTTCGCCAGCTTCAAAAGCCAGAACGCACTCGCCATCCACGATGACCCTACCAAGGCCAGCCGCCCGTTCGATTTCGAACGTAACGGTATCGTCGTGGCCGAAGGCGGATGCCTCTTCATCATGGAGAGATTGGAGGACGCAGTCAAACGCGGCGCAAAAATTTACTGCGAGATCCTCGGATACGCCATGAACTCCGATGCCGCCCATCCAGTCCTCCCAAATGCCCCAACACAGGCACAGTGCATCGAGAAGGCCCTGAGGAAAGCCGGCCTCCGCCCACAGGACATTGACCTCGTCAGCACTCACGGCACAGGCACAAAAATGGGCGACGCTCAGGAAGTCCAGGCCATCAAGCAGGTCTTCGCGCAATGCGATGACTCACAAGCCCCTTTCCTCAACAACACAAAAGGCTTCATAGGACATGCTATGGGCGCCGCAGGAGCACTCGAGCTCGCAGGCAATATCCCCACATTCTCAGACAATCTCATCCATCCATGCATGAACCTCGACAACCTCGACCAAGACTGCGAAATCCGCAAATTCGTCACAGGCTCCCCCCTCAACGCACCCTCCATCAAAACCATCGCAAACAACTCATTCGGCATGATGGGCATCAACTCCGTCGTCATCGTAGGCAGGCATGAACCTCATCTTCCCCCTAATGAAACTCGAACGACGGTTATCACATGAGATCAGATAGAATATTGTAACAGCGAACGTGAACCCTGACACCTAATCTGTGTTGCGGTAATGCAGTAATGCTGTATTGAGTTGATGCAGTGGAGAGTTACTAATTCCATCGCCGCGCGGTATGCGTCAAATCTTTCGCCTGCCTGTGCCGACACCCATGTCGCTCAACAAGGCGCTTATCCAGAGTGAATGTGTCCCGCCTTCCCTATGAAAAAACTCCAAAAAAAACGCCATGCAGCCCTTGAATTCGCCTCTCCCTAGGGTAAATTGATGAAGTTTTACGGATTCATAAAAGCATAAACCGGCAGGATGATGGACAGAAACGATGGATTGGCAAGTGCCCGGCAGTGCCTGATAAGGTCTGCGGGCTGGACGACGCAGGACGTTGGCCTCGGCAGGATAGTTGGCGAGGTCCTTGCTGTGGTCTACCTTAACGAGTTGCCGTCGTCGCTGGACGACATAGGTGATTCCTTGGGCTTGAGCAAGGCTGCGGTGAGCATAGCCACACGACAGTTGGACAAATACGGGCTGCTGAAGCGGGTCCGGAATCCTGGGGACCGCAAGACCTACTACCGTGTGACAGATCATTTTGCGGCGGCTCTGCAGCACGGGATACTCGAGATGGTGCGTGCGAAGCTACAGGGGGCGAAGGAGGTGCTTGACCAGGCGGATAGGCATCTTGAGGGTGCCGGGGAGTCTGCTGAGAAGAACTTTATCTCCGGCCAGATCAAGAGAGCCCGCGGCATACGCGACCGCACCGACAAGCTCTTGAACAACCCCCTGATGAGGTTTCTGCGCTAGTTTTCCCATGGGGAGGGGAAGATGTCCGCGGGTCGCGGCAGCCCGTCGGCAAAGGTGCTTTCAAGGCCGCGTGCGGAAAGTCACCGTGTAAGTGACGGGGCGAAGCGCGCCCGGACACAGATTTCACCCAAGAAAAAATACATTTCCCCGCGAATAACGCTAATCTCCGCTAAAGAGAATAAATATTTTCATAGAGCCAATTTCAAAACTACCCGTGGCCGCGCGGCCTGTAATTTTGGATGCGAGGCCACGCCGATGCGGGAGCGGGCATACCTGTATGGTCTGTCCCGACCGCTCCGGCGTGGCATTCGCACCAAA
>JAFGFR010000053.1 GCA_016930955.1 Victivallales bacterium
CCGGGGGGAGCCCCGGATCCCGACGGGTCGTTGCTGACCCCGGCCAGCTCCGAGCCGGAAGACAGTTCACGCAAGCTGCACCTCGCCAGACTGATGAACACTATCGAGGAGAAGCAGCTCGAGATAGCCGGCTCACAGTACGGCATCGATGCCGACCAAGGGTTCTTGGCAGGAAAGAAAAGGATTCTTTGGGGCATGCCTAAGGAGGATGTGCTGCTGATTTTCGGCGATGAGATAAAGGGTGACACCTCGGGTGATGTCCTTACCATCGAGTATGGCAAAAGAGGTGCCATCGAGAAGGTGAACCTATTTTTCCTCAACGACATATTCTACAGGGTTGACACAATCTATAACATAGGCCCTCAGGAGGGCATGGATATCCTATGGACTGGTATCGTGGAGCGTTATGGGGAGTCGACTGAGGCCAAGGAGTTTAGGGAGAACGAGGCTGCTCGGGCGGCGAGGATGGCCGCCATCAAGAATCTTTGCCAGCCCGACAAGAAGACAAAAAAACCGACGCATGCATGGAACGAGCAGGGGGTATGTACAAAGTGCGGTGCATTGAAGACAGACGTGGAGCCTCCTCCTCCTCCTCTCGAGCAGCACCACACATGGGAAGGCGATATATCGCTGGGCGTGCTTACCATGGTATTCACACCCAACAAGGCTCTGAGCAAGTTTACCTTCTCCAAGAAGAATCCTGCCATCGAGGCTGATCAGAACGCGAAAATCGAGGCTGAGAAAAAGAGGAGACTTGAGGAGGAGAGGAAGAAGACGCTTGAAGAGTTCAAGAAGCCTTTTTAATGACAACCCCCGGTTTGCCTAATGGCCTTTTTGCTTTACGAAAATCACGATGGCACCAGAGCCATACCTATAGATGATGTGTCCAGCACGTTCAACGTCGGGCGCAGTATGGATAACGACCTGCGTCTGCGGGAGGATTCGTTGATCAGCCGCCATCATTGCACGATATTCCGCTCGGACATCGGACAGTTCGTCATCAGGGATCTCGGCTCAATTAACGGGACGTATGTCAACGACTATTGTGTCAGGAATGAGGACTATGTTGTTGAGGACATGGACCAGATCGCCGTCGGCAATATGATTTTCGTCTTCATGAAGTCCGACAACATCGAGTACACTCTTGCCGACACCACCACGATAATGGTCAACTCCTCGACTCCCGACATATCTGCACCTGACGACTCGCTGCTTGCCGAGACCGCAAAACTTGTCCCCATAATCCCCCCACACTCTGAAGTGGGGAAAATATCAGGGAAGCACATTCCTGTGGAGGTCTATCCTGAGATCGAGGGATTCGAGATACTGAACCCGCTCGGGAGGTCATCCATCTGCAATTTCTCGGCGAGCTATCTCGCTTTCCAAAAAGCGCTCAAGCGGACCACGGTGGTCAAGATATTCGACACGTCACTGCTTGACGACCAGCAGCGCGAATCCTTCCTGACGCATGTCAGGGCAGCAGGGAAGCTGCAGCATCCTAACATTGTATCCTACATAGATGCCGGCTCTACTCAGACACATTGCTATTTGACCATGCACTACGCAGATGCGGGCAGCTTGCGGGACAAGCTCGCGAACTCCGGCCCCATATCCGAGAAGGATGCGGTCCGCTGCATCATCAAGATCTCCGAAGCTCTGAACCACGCTTTGTCATCGGGGATAATGCACTACAATGTGACATCGAGCAATATACTGTTCGACAAGGCCGGAGAGCCGGCGATCTCGGACTTCGGTCTCGCCGAGTGGATTGCGCACTCCTACCAGATCAACAGGAACTATTTTTTCGGCTCGACAGTGAACATGGCACCCGAGCAGATGTTGGACAAAGCCCTCGATTGGACTTGTGACCAGTATGCGCTGGGTACAGTTTTCTACGAGATGCTGGCGGGCAAACCTTGCTTTGAGGCCCCGAGCATATATGCGCTTATCGAGAAACACCTTAGGGAGAAAATCCGTTTCCCGATGGGGGCAAAGGTTTCCGCCGGGGTAGCCGATATTATCTGCAAAATGATGGGGAAGACTCCCGACCAGAGATTCGGCAGTTGGCAGGCCGTGATTTCAGCGCTCAAGTCGTCGATGAGCAATCCCCAATTAAAGTCCTCTGATATGTCAAGGAAAAACATCCCTTTGAAGCACAAGGGGATAGTAAACATAAGCAAGCAGGGCCCGGTCATCCAGATACGGGGGCCGAAGAACAGGAAGCTGACTTCGTTGAAATGACCGCAAGGAGAGCATGGCGATGATCAAGAAGATTCTGATATTGTTGTTGGTTGCGGCGATAGTTGCGGTTGCGACGATCCCTATATGGACGCACAGGATGGCCGAGAGTGCGTTCGAGAATCCCGGAAGGCAGTCCACGGAGAAGATAAAACAGGCTTTGCTTGTGAAGATGAGGCTGCACGACCACAAGGGGGGGCGGATACTTGCCGAGAAGGCTGTCCTTTACTTCCCCGAGTCGTCGCAGCTGGACTATTTCGTGTACAACGCGGCGATATGCGGGGAGCAGGAGGGGATGTATGACGTGGCGATCTTTTGGTACGACCATTTCCTGGCCAGGTTCCCCGATCACGAGTGGGCGTCACAGGCAAAAAACAAGCTTAACATCCTGAAGGGACTTCACAAGCAGGAATGAACTATTTCAAAACCGGCATTTTACCTCTTCTTTTCTTTATTCTTGTGCAGTTGGAGGTTCTCGGTGAGTCTGATTCTCTTGACATCGAGGGGGCTGTTGTCAAGATAACCTGCGCGTCGCAGTCCTACATATTCGACCAGCCGTGGGAGAAGGGGAATGTCAACACCGGGAGGGGAACCGGGTTCTTGATCGCGGGGAATAGGATCATCACCAATGCGCATGTTGTCAGCGATGCGAAGTACATAGAGGTACAGACATCCCGTGGCGCGGGGAAGTACATAGCCGAGGTGGAGTTTGTTGCACACGGTTCGGATCTGGCTCTTCTGGCCGTCGACGACCCGAGTTTTTTCGAGGGGCTGCATCCTCTTGAGTTCGGCTACGACCTGCCCGATCTCGACAGCGTCGTGACCACCTACGGGTATCCTATGGGCGGCATGCAGCTTTCTGTCACAAGAGGCGTGGTAAGCAGGATAGAGATGTCCACGTACTCGCATTCCGGGGTGGAGCAGCATCTGGCGATACAAACTGACGCTGCCATCAATCCCGGGAATTCCGGCGGCCCCGTCATACAGGACTCCAAAGTGGTTGGTATAGCTTTCCAGGCGATGATGATGGCTGAGAATGTCGGGTTTCTGATTCCCAGCATCGTGGTGGGGCAATTTCTTGACGACATAAAGGACGGCGAGGTTGACGGGTTCGGTGATCTGGCCATCGAGTACAGGGGCGACTGTGACAATCCCTTCGTGAGACGGGTACTTGCGATGCCTGCCGACATGACCGGGGTGGTTGTGACCCGGCTTTTCCCAAAAATGCCGGCATGGGATATGCTGAAGCTGATGGATGTCATATTCATGATCGACGGGCATGCAGTGAGCAACGACGGCTTCATCTTTCTTGACGGCAGGATGGTGAATTTTCTGGAGGTTGTGGAACGGGTGCAGGTCGGAAGCACGATCAGTCTCGACGTATGGCGGGAGGGGCAGGCGATCAAGGTCGATCTTCCCGTCAAAGCGTGGGTTATGCCCGTGAACCTTGCGAACCCCTATGGTGTCGTTCCGAAGTACTTCATCTTTGGAGGGTTGGCCTTCACTCCCCTCTCCAAAGGATACGTTTCTGCCTCCGGCGGGTGGGACAAGATGCATTTAAGCGTGAGGGAGCTTTATTCCGATGCGGCTATGCTCGAGGAATATGCGAGCCACAAGGAGTTCCCTGTCCTTGCCAGAAGGCTTGCGGACCCCATCAATGTGAACATGGACAATTTTGTAGGCATGGTGGTGGACAGTGTGAATGGCAGGACTGTGTACAGCATGAGGGATCTGAAAGATTCCCTTGAGAATTCGGAGCAGGATCTTGTCGAGATAAGTTTCATGGGATACGATGTGCCGTTGATAATCTCCAGAAGCGCGGCAACTGAACAGGGGCCGGCAATTCTCAGGAGATACCATGTCGAGGAAGGTGAGAGACTATGAAGAAATTATTGCTGTCTCTTCTCTTTCTTGCGTTTCTCGCCATGCCGGCTCTGGCTGTGGATGCCGGGAGTGACGATGACAACAAGCTGGATCTGTCAATTGTCAGGATATCCACAACCTTCCAGACTCCTTCCTTCTATTACCCGTGGCGCTGGAATGCCGCAAAGACGAAAAGCGGCCAAGGCATCGTGGTCGGGAAGAATCTTGTCCTTACACTGGCATCGAATGTCAACAACGCGACGAGCATAGAGATGCTTCTTGGCTCCGAGCCGGTACCCGCCCAGCTGAAAGTCAAGGTGATGAACATCGAGTCCAATCTGGCTCTTCTCGAGGGGGAAATCCCTGTGGAGTGTGTCCCGATGGAGATACCCGGGACCTCGGTCTATAAGCGCAATTCGCCTTTGAAGCTGTTCTGGAAGACGGCCACTGGGCAACTTATCGAGGGTAGCGCGGTTCTCGATCGTGCGGATACCCGCACACTCTCGCACACCTGGCAGTCGCACATTGTGCTGCAGGCCATAAGGTCGAGCCATCCGAACACGGGGTTCGGGGTTCCAGTGTTTGATGCCGAAGGTGTTTTCTTCGGACTTTCTTTGGGGGGGGGCAACGAATACGAGTTCTCAATAATCACTTGCGACACTATCGGGAAGGCTTTTGATTTCAACAGTGGCACTGCCAAGGGGGACACTGCGCTTCCAGGCTTCGCCACGGAGCCGCTTTTGCAGGTCTTCTACCGTGATAAGCTCGGCCTGTCTCAAGACGATGGTGGCTGCCTGGTGTCGAGAGTATTCGGGCAGGGCTCCGGGGCATCGCAGTTGGCACAGGGAGATGTTATACTCGAAATATCAGGCCACAGCATCGATGCCCGAGGCCGTTATGCACATCCGGCATATGGGCTGCTTTTCTTTCACCATCTTTTCTCGGGACATTTCGTTGATGATAAGATGTCTGCCGTGATAGTCCGCGACGGGCACAGGATGCAACTTGACCTTGACCTGAGCAGCTATGACGACTCGAGATGGCTTATCCCCAAGAATCCTGGTTTCGATGAGTCGGAGTACTTTATCCGGGGCGGATTTGTTTTTATCCCTCTTACCCTGACTTATTTGCTGGAGTGGGGTGCGGATTTTTACAACAAGGCTCCGCTTCCTCTCGTCTCAGTCGAAAAAAAGCATAGCACTGACACGATTGACAGTCAGATCGAAGGTTTCGTCGTCCTGTCTGGCGTGATGCCGCACCCTTCCAATATCGCCCTGCAGCAGATGGGGGGCAGGGTGATACAGCGTATAAACGGTGAGCCGTTGAGAGGGCTGAGGCATCTCAAGGAGGTATTCGACACGCCTGGCGCTGATGTGGTCAAGCTCGATCTGTCGCCTGGAAGGACACCGCTGTGGCTTTGTCCCGAGACTTTGAGGGCTGTTGACGGAGACATCCAGAGGATATATGGCATAAGCAAGCTTGAGCGTTTTTTGCGATGAAGATTTCTGGAACCATCTGCGGCAGGCCTGTGAGGGTGCGTTTTGCTCCATCCCCCACCGGACAGGTGCATGTCGGGAACATCAGGACTGCTATATTCAACTGGCTCTATGCCCGCGGCACAGAGGGGAAATTTCTTGTCAGGGTGGAGGACACTGACAGAGAAAGGTCAACCTCTGAGGCCGTGGAAAAGCTTTTCGAATGCATGTCATGGCTGGGGTTGGACTACGACGAGGAGCCGATTTTTCAATCGGGGCGGCTTTCAGACCACGTCTTTGCCGCCGAGAGGCTTTTGCGTGAGGGCAAGGCCTACAAGGGCTTTCATGAACAAGCGCAGGGAGTCGGGGAGCCGACAGTATTCAAGATACCCTGGGAGACCGACGGCAATCCTTCAGTCAGGACCAGAGGAGAGGTTGCCATCGATGTTTCCCCGGAGGAAAAACTTACCATAGACTTCCGCGGCCTGACATGCTCTGTGCCGGGGAAAAACGAAAAGCCAATGCCTTTCTCGGCGTCTTTGGCGGGATTTCACGGGCTCAGGCTTTTTTCTGCGGACGGCAGGATGCTTTTCGACATGGAGAGCGCCTTGGATGGGATTTTCCACGAATGTAAAAGCCATGAGTTTTTCAAGGTCTCCAGGATGACGTTCGAGCGCAGGGAGGTTTTTTTTGATGACATGGTCAAGGGGACACTCTCAAAACCTCTTGATACCATGAAGGACTTGGTAGTCCTCCGTTCCGACGGTTCCCCTGTATTCCATCTGGCCAACGTCTGCGACGATATTGCCCAGCAAATCACTTGCGTGATTCGTGGCGACGACCACATTGAGAACACCTACCGGCACATTTTCCTTTTTCAGGCATTGTCGAGTGATGCCCCGTCCTATGCGCATCTGCCGATGATTGTGAACGACTCCGGCAAGCCCTACAGCAAGCGCGACGGCAACGTATTCGCCGGGGAGTTCCGAGAACAGGGTTTTCTGCCGGATGCATTGTTTAATTTCCTTGCCCTTCTTGGCTGGTCCCCCGGGGACGGGCGGGAGAAAATGACAAAACCCGAGATGGCGGCTGCGTTCTCCCTGCCACGCGTCCTCGGTTCGCCGGCAAAGTTCGATATCGCGAAACTCGCGAAGCTCAATGGACAATACATCGCCGAGATGACGACTCAGCATTTTATTGACACAATTGCGGGATTCGCAAAGGAAACAGCTCGGGAGAGAGTATTGCAATGGATGCTGAATCACCCTGCGAAATTCGCAAAGGCTGCAACTCTGATGCAGATCAGGACAAGAATTCTTTCCGACTGCGACGAGTGGGGATTTTTCTTCCCCGGCACCATTACTTACGACCCTAAGGCTTTGAGGAAAAACCTCCGAGAGGACTCGCGGGATGCAATTGAGGCCTTGCGTGTAATATTTGCGGAATTCGCGGCCGACGAGTTCTCGGCCGAAAGACTTGAAGCCGCCACGAGAGGCCTTGAAGGAAGCAGGGGACTCAAGGAGGGCTTGCTCAACAGGCCCCTGAGAGTCGCCGTCACCGGAAGGGACTCGGGTCCCGATTTGATGCTGGTGCTGGAGATGATCGGCAAGCATGAGGTGCTCGACCGACTCGCCGCCCTGCCTCCCGCCCCGCCACTGGAAGAAGAGGAGATCTCAGCCCAAAAACAATGGAGCACACCATCAGGATGAAGGCATGAAATTTCCCGTTTTCAAGAAACCAGCCAAACTGCGGATAAGAACTTTAGGAGCCAAGGTCCTCGAGGAGAAGGCGCTTGCCGTGGAAATCATAGATGACGAGATCAGGCTTCTTGCCGACATGATGATCGACTCGATGGGGGCTGCGGAAGGTGTCGGCCTCGCCGCACCTCAGGTTGGTGTCGGGATACGACTGATAGTGCTCGGCCTTCCAAAGCAGTTCTCTCAGGGAGCGACCGACATCTCCCCGGCTGAGCAGATGCTCCTGCCGAAGATGCCGCTGTGCCTGGTCAACCCCGAAATATCCCCTGTCGGGCGAACCACCTCCATATCTGAAGAGGGCTGCCTCAGCGTCCCGGGGATATACGCCAAGGTTGAACGCCCCGACAGGGTGATGCTTTCTGCACAGTTTCTAAACGGCGACTCGTTTTCCATGGAGTGCTCAGGCTTCCTTGCCAGAGCAGTGCAACACGAGATAGACCATCTCGAAGGGATACTTTTCGTTGACAGGCTCGACAAGGACGAGCGGGGAAGAATAGGCCCCGAACTCGACAAGATAAAAAAAGGCATGGCTGGAAACAATGGATAGCAAGGGTTTTTTGACGACATTAATTTCTGTATGCTCGGGCACCTCGGGATTTCCCGGGCTGATAAAAAGACCCTTCTGGATTGTGGCATGGCATCTTTTTGTGCTCGCACTCTTATGCGGCTGCGTGAATGTCGCACTTAGACTGCATCCCTTCATGAAGGACTTCGAGAATTTGGCGAAGATACTAAAGTCGCGTTTCGGCTCGATCGAGTTCTCCGAAGCCGGAATGCTTCCCTCAAACACAAAAGAAGGCATCCCGATATCGGCCACATATGGCAAATTCAGGGTGGACTTCGTCCCCGACGAGGAAAAACTGCACGGATATAAGGGCCATGCAGACTTCGATCACGGGATCGTATGGACACCGAAATCTTTGCTGTTCTGGATGAGGCACTACGACGACGAGAATCTTTCAATACTGCCGCTTCTGCTGCCTGAGGAGAACCTCAAGATGCCATCACAGATGTACGGGCTTTTCAAAGAGGCCTCGTCAGGGAACAGGTCATCCCCTCCATTTTACACATTATCGCAGATGTATCTCGTCAGCCCGTCGGAAAACATTGGGAGGGCACCCGTGGAGTTCCGGGACTTCAAGTCCAACATCCTTATGTGGATACCTCTAACCATCCCTCAGGTCTACTCCGTCTTCCTCTTCGCCAGCATCGTCTTCAGCATCCTTGTCGTATCAATGCTCTACATCCTGTTCTTCACTTCTTTTTCATACATGTTCGGGACAAGGAAGCTCATGAAGCTGTCCTTTTTGCAGCTTTTCGCATGTGGAGTCTACACCGGGTTCCCAGGGTTTCTCATAGCCACACTCTACGTGGCCCTGCAACTCCCATTCCTCGATTTCCAGACGACGTTCCTGATTGCCTATTTCATCTACTCCTTTGCCGTCTTCTCAAGGCTGAGAAACACCTTTCTGCCGAAGAAGGAACTTCCACGGCAGGAGGATTTTGATTTTTGACTTCCACCCTAGTCAGTAGGCGCGGACGAGAGAGATTTTGCCTTTTATGTCTTCGGTGACTCTAAGACAAATGTGGGACTTTGACGACTGCTCGGCGAACAATATCTCGTGGTAGCCGAGTTTCTTGTTTTGTGATATTTGGGTGATGCTCCATGCCCCCTTGGATAAAGCCCTGAGCTTCTTCTCGCTTTGTGAGCGCCAAGACTGGGGAACAGCTTCGTTCCATGGGATGTCATGCGGGTCGATTTTCGACGCGGCGATATCGGCGGCGAGTTTATGTATGTCTCGGTGTTGCTGGTCAGATGTGTCAATTATGTGGATATCTTGCTGTGCCAGAGTCGCTGTGTTTTTTTGGGTGCCTGAGGTCCCGACTGTTTTGAGTATTACAGCCCAAAGCACGACGAGCGCACCAACGGCTATCGAGACGATAAGGTTTCTGGCTCTGGCGGAGGTGCTTGCAATGTTGCTTGCTTCTTTTGCCCGCTTGATCTCCTTTAGCTTGGCCTGCGAAGAGAGGTTTTCTTGCTGGGCCATCCGTTGAAGTTTCTGATGCTTTTCAGCCTCTTGCTTCTTACGCTCGATCTCTTTCGAGAGGTTCCGCAGATCGTCGAGTCCTCTGGCCATTTTATTCCCCTGTCACTGTTCGTCAGTTTGCAATTGGATTGAAAAGAGTGTTGGCATCCTCGCTTCCCCAGAATCCGAGATTCGCCTCCCGCCATGCCGCATCCAATGTCCATGTCATCAGCTCGGGCTCGACGTGGCCGTCTGCCCATGCCACATTTGCGAGCTTGGCATGTCTGAAGTGAACAGACGGAGATGAGTGGCCGAGGGTTGTCTGGTCCTTTTTGTTGCCGACGATGTAAGGGGCGCGGGTGATGGAGTAAAGTCCGAGGTCTCCAGCCTGTGGATTGGAGACGGGATCCCCCGAGGAGTCGAGGGGCATTGCGGTATCGGCAAACATAACAGTTCTGTCGGGGTACTTCATGTCCTTGGTGATTATACCCGAGACGCATGCCTCTTCGCTGTCGGCGTCGTCAACGAAATATGCCAGGGAACCGATATAGAGATTATATCCATAACCCCCACCTCCGTGCTCTTCAGACGGATGGTCGGCATTGACGGTATCCCTCAGGACGGGGCATTCGGGAAACTTCCCCTTGATGTAAGGGTACAATGGGCTGAGGTTGCTGTTGTATGGGGAGGCGTTGTTTGAGCTATTTCGCCTGCCGTGCCAGCGATGCAGATTGGTGCTCTTGTAGTCGGGCCGGCATGCACAGAACCTCTCCCATTCCTGGGAGTATTGGAAGGATGCCAGCCCGATGTTCTTGAGGTTGTTGACGCAGAATGTCGACTGCGCGGAGCTCTTGGAACGGGCCAGGGTCGGGAGCAAGAGTGCCGCAAGCGTAAGGATTATGGCCAGAACGACCATAAGCTCAATGATGGTGAACGGCATCTGCACTGGTGTCGTCAGAAAGCCTGATGATTTGTCTTTCATGCTGCTAAAACCCTTTTCATTAATGTATGCTTTGACATGTGAAACTGCCTCTTGACGGCTTAAGATAGCGGGGGAGATGAGAAAATCAAGTGTCAAAGGCTACAGGGCCAATTGAAAAGCGCGGTTTGTATTTGTATGGTACTCAACTGTTGCTATGTTACTTCCCCGGCATGTGCGTGGTTCAGTGGAGCGAGAGAGGTTTTGAGCGATATGAAAAAAATAAACGACGGCAGGTTTGATGGGCTGAGCTTGCTGAAGAGGTCGGTGACAGTGTCGCCTTCCGGCCCCGGTGAGGCCGTTCTGGAGACATTTGACAACCTCTACAGCGGCAGGGACTACGAGATCGTGTTCGAGTGCCCCGAGTTCACGTCCTTGTGTCCTGTGACCGGGCAGCCGGATTTCGGGGCTATCGAGATCAGGTACGTACCGGACATGCTTTGCCTGGAGAGCAAGTCATTGAAGCTTTTCCTGTTCTCTTTCCGTAACCACGAAACCTTCCACGAGGAGGCTGTGAATGAGATACTTGACGCGGTTGTGGAGGCATGCCGTCCGAGAAGGGCCGAGGTGCTGGGCGATTTCCGTCCGAGGGGTGGAATCGCGTTGAAGGTTAAAGCCGCCTACCAGAAAAACGGGGAAAAGAAGAGGGGAAAATGAGATCCGGCACCAAGATTGGCGGGATAGGTGGTGGAGGTGTCTGCAGTCCTTCGGGGTACAAGGCTTCCGGGATAAGCGCGGGAATCAGGCGCAACGGGGCTGCTGATCTGGCTTTGTTGTATTCTGATCTGCCTGCCCGCGCGGCAGGGGTTTTCACGTCCTCGCTGGTCAAGGCGGCGCCGGTGGCGCTGTGTGTTGAAAAGCTTGCACGGGGCGGGTCTTTCAGGGCTGTGGTGGTCAACAGCGGTGTGGCGAATGCCTGCACGGGGGAGCAGGGCTTGCTGAATTCGCGTAGGATGTGCGATGCGGTAGGAGCGAGCCTGGGTATTGATTCGAGTGAGGTGCTTGTGTGTTCGACTGGCAGGATAGGCACCCAGCTTCCGATGGACAAGGTTGTGGCAGGTGTTGAAAATGCCGCTCGTGGCTTGAGCGCTGCCGGGGGCACTGCGGCGGCGATGGCGATAATGACGACCGACACGAGGCCTAAGGAGTGTGCTGTGGAGTTCGAGGTCGCCGGGAGGCCTGTGAGGATAGGCGGGATGGCCAAGGGTGCCGGGATGATAGCCCCCAGGCTGAAGAGACTGCATGCCACGATGATCTGCTGCATCACCACGGACGCGGCTATTGACGGCGAGATCCTTTCATCCGAGCTTGATGCCGCATGTGAGGCGACTTTCAACAGGATTTCGGTTGATGGCGACACGAGCACGAACGACACGGTGCTTTTTCTTGCCAACGGGGCGGCGGGGAATCCTGAGATATGCCCCGGGAGCGAGTGGCGGGAGATCTTCCGCGAGGCTCTGATGACGGTGCTGGGGAAGCTTGCCAAGGAGATAGTGCTGGACGGGGAGGGGGC